>CAJTMQ010000001.1:0-15143 GCA_910577215.1 uncultured Eubacterium sp.
ATGACGCTGAACTATTACGCCCATGCGACCTACGATTCCGCAAAGGCAGAAATGGAACGTCTGGCGGCATAGCCGAATGGTTGGTTTTACTACCGCCGTACTACTTTTGGATTCAAAATTATGCCGAGAAGCACAAAGATATGCCAAGTATCTCCCGATATGACAAATGGCGAAAAAGCCTTAAAATCCAAGACTTATCGCCATTTGCCGAGATATGAAAAGATAATCTAAAAATTTGCTTGAGGTTTAGCCGAAACATCTTAGAATGCATACATATTCTTTAAATCTGTTTACTTAATTGATAATATAAAAAATCTGCCATAAATTTATTATATCCGATATAACCATATGCTTATTTCTTGTAAATGAAATGTGCATACGCTATACTGCAGTTGATTATAATTTTAATCATTAAAAGGGGTAATTCATTATGAAATTTTCACAAAAACTCAGCAATGCAATACACGCACGTGCAGCGTCATATGTGTATTTTGTACTATCAGTGTGTGCATTTGTTTTTCTGCGCAGTGCAGTGTGGACATATGGCTGGATTGCCGAGCTGTATCCGTTAGGGGATAAGTTCGTGCCAACATTGCTTGGCATTATTGCACTTTGCATAGCAGTAACCTTGATATATCTTATTATATCGGCATTTTCAGATGACGGAAAAGAAAAGTGCAAAGGAATTATTTTTCTTAATATAATACATACTGTTTTTTCTTTGCTGGGAATTATTACATTTCTTTATACATCGGTTCTGCTTTTCAGTATGGACAGCGGCATTACATCGGCGGGCTTTGCAAAAGGCTTTGATGCTCTTGCTCCTAATTTGGTTTATATTGCACTTTCATTCGGACTGGGTTTGGTTTTTGTATTTTGCGGCAAAACGAAAAAAACGTGGCGTGCAGTTGTTTCCGTATTGATTGTATGCTGTCTTATGCTTTCGCTGGCTTATATGGGGCAGAAATCAGGATTTATTCATCAGAATGGTGCAGTTGTGCCTATAACAATGCAGTCGGAAAATCTTGCCGAGGGAGCAGCGGTTGTTTTTGAAAGTCTGAAAAAGGGTGAAAAGGCAGATGCAGAGAATCTTCTTTCAGATAATAATGAATGCTGGACCCCTCAGGCGCCTAACCGTATGCCTGCTGAGGGTTATGCAGATGCCAACAACAGTTATGTTGAAATTGAGCTTTCGGAGAAATCCGAAATAAATACGGCAGTAATTGAAGAGGTTGGAAATCAGGCACAGTATTTCCGCCTGCAGGCATTGGTTGATGATGAATGGATAACGGTTTATCAGAGTGAAAAGATACAGTCATTGCGTCTTTGCAGCTTTGATACTGTTATGACTGACCACATTCGTCTTTCAATTGATAAATTCCGCAATGAGGATACTTCTGTAAAAATTAAATCACTTAAGCTTTATAATGAGCCTGTACGCAGTGCAGAGGATTTTGAAGTAACTGCATATCAGCGTCTTGATGGTGATGTGCCAACAGAAATTCTTGCCCAGGGTGAGGATTACGTCAGAAATTATGCAAGATTTTATGATGTTTACAGCACCGTTATTGTGTTTGCTGCTGTTCATTGGGATGAAAACGGACGAATGGATTTCGGCAATATCAGTGAAGAGGAATTTGCTGAGCAGGTTGATGCGTTGAAGCAGATTATCTCTTATCGTTCAAACCCCGATCATAAGGTTAAGCTTATTTTCACGGTGCTTGCTGACGGTGCTTGGAATGATCAGGGCGGTGTTAATGTATTTATGACAAAGTATTGGGAATCTGTTGCAGAACAGATTGTTGAATTTGCCGCAAAATATGAGCTTGACGGTGTGGATATAGATTGGGAATATCCAAGAACGCCATCTGATTGGAAGATTTTTGACAGCTTTATTGAAAAGCTTGATACGGACTTAAATAAGGTTAAGGAAGATACTGTAATTTCCGCCGCTCTTTCCGTAGGTCAGCTCGGTATGACAACGGAAACGCTTGAACGTATTGACCAGATTCAGTTTATGGCTTATGACGGCAATGATGTTGACGGCTACCAGAGCTCGCTTCAGCAGGCGCAGGAGGGGCTTAATGATTTCATTAAGAACGGTGCGGATATAAAGAAAATCAATATAGGTATTGCCGCTTACGGCAGACTGATTAACAACACACCATACTGGGCAACCTGGCGTGATTTACAAGAAGCAAATTATTGGAATAATAAGTATTACACTGTGGCAGACGGTAATCAGATTTATGAGGGTACCTTCTGCTCTCCTGCCCTTGCAGGAGATAAAACGGCATATGCATTGTTCAGCGGAGCAGGTGGTGTAATGGTGTTCCGTGTTGCCTGTGATAAAACGATGGATGATCCGAATTCTGTTGCCTGCGGCATAGAAAATACATTAAAACGATATGTACAGAATTGGTAATTAAAGCATATAAAAAAGCTCTCCGGAAGGAGAGCTTTTTGTACTTATTATTCACTGAATGAAACCGTTTTTGTTTCATTTGCCTTAAAATTAATAATTTCTGTATTGCCGCCATAGCTTATGGCTATTTCCTGATCTATGCGAGAAGTTATAATTGCATCAATGGTGCCTGTTTCTATATCCCATTCAAGGCTGTCAACAGTTGCCTGTGTTCTTGCATTGATACCTGTTATTTTACCTTGGTCAAAGCCGTTGATCAATGCAGGCAAAAGCTCAATTTCACCTGTATTTGAGTAAATCAGCGACTCGTTGATTATACCCAAATAACCTATTGCAAAATCGGTGCAATAACAGCTTCCCTGATCGTAATCGTGGTTAGTCATTAAGGAATTGTAACGGATTTTATGATTCATAAGCTTCAGAAGAGCATCTGACAGGCTGTTGCTGTCCTTTAATCTTGCTGCAATAAGCGAACGGTGAACAAGTGCGTGTGAAGCCTCATTTTCACTTTCACGGTTGAGAATTGCCTGTTTGCAGGCGGCCGAAAGATCTTCGTTATTTTGCGTTTCAAACAGTGGCCATACGCAGTAGAGATGACTTAAATGTCTGTGCTCGTTATTTTCATCAAAGGATGTTGTTGCCCACTCCTTTAAAGCCCCTGTATCATCATAAAGATATGGCGGAAGCTTATCCATAAGTTCCTGCCATTGTGCTGTTTCAGCCTGAGGATTTATATCCTCCATTACGGAAATGAGCATTTTGAGATTATCACGGCAGGCAGCAATATCAATTGCACAGTTGGCATCACTCGGGCTCGGATAGTTTGACGGATTGTTTTCGGGAGAATAGCTTGGAAGTATACAATAGCTTTCATCCTCATTCAGTTCGGTTTTGCCTGCTTCGTAATGTATAGCCCCGTTTTTATCGGTGTAATATTCAGGTGTAAGAAGCTGCTGCCAGTAGTTTGCCGATTTGGTTAAAAGCGGAAGCAAAATATTTTCTTCAAGCTGTAAATATCCTTGTTCTGTAATTGCTTGTACATCACTGTCTGACATATCAAGAATTGATTTAATTGCGTTTAAATCAAATTCGTTACTGAGCGGGATCTTTATATTTCCGTAAGTATTTAAGGTTTCATATAAAGGCTGAAGCATCCAGGAGGTTCCTGCGTTCCAGTATCTGAACGGATAGGGGTAGCAGGTTTCGGTTATAACAGCCTTGTCACCGTCCGTGTTAACGGGAGCCTGTATAGCATTTGTGAATCCGTGTGTAGCATATGCATTTTCTTCCCAGTCCGGAAGCTGGCGAAGAATGAAATATGTATAGCCTATAGGGGCACTGCTGATATTTCCTGTGTTCATAGATGAGGTTTGCAGATTTACATTTGCATCCATTGTGTATTTGCTGCCCCATCCTGTGTTGAATTCACCTGTCCACATCCCGTAAAGCCGGCTTGTTGAATAGCCGCAGCAGCAAAGGTAAGCATAGCGTCCGGCATAATATGTACGCTGAGCAAGAGCAAGATTAATTTGTTTTTTGCCTTTTTGTTCTTTAAGCAGTTCTTCATTTGATTTGTTGCTGTCTTCAAGATGAATTGTAACTGCGTCAAACTGAGGCTGATATACTGCCAGATGATTATTGAGAGCGGTATCGTAATCAAAGCCACTGTCATCTGTATATTTATCTGCCGCAGCTTTTACCTTATCATAAAGGGTATTTATTAATTCAAATTCTGTTTTTGCTTCAAAATCAGACAGACTGCCTATATTATAATCTCTGCTGCCGGCAGTAATTAAGTATACTTCCTCAGCGTCGGTGATTTTTACACCTGTGTTATCGCCGCAGAACTGACTTTCCTTTATATTTTTATCCATACTGATTTTTTCTTTAGAGCCGCCGATATTCAGAATATAGGTAACTGTTGCATAGCCGCCGTTTTTCAATTCACTGTTTTCATAATCGGGATAATGTGAAATAAGGGCAAGCGTATCACCGCTGCTGCTTGTAATTTTTTTATATTTCATATTTGCTTCGTCACTGCTGCCGAAGTTCGCCATGCTTGAAAGATCATCAAAGGAAAGAACGGCGTTTATTTTTTCTCCTTTTGATGACTGTGAAAGCTTAGTAATAACTACATCGTCCGCCATTGAGGTAAAGGATTTTCTTTCCCATATACCGTCACCGTTTTCATATTGTACTCCCACCTGTGAGGTTTCATAGTCGGTATATCTTATATAATTTTTTTCACCTTTTCCCTCAAGCTCAATACGAAGCTGACCTCCGGGATGATAACGGTATACGTCATCATAGCTTGCATTATCAATTATATCCTGACCTGCTGTGATATTCTGTTTGACAGTTTCAAGCTCATCAAAGGTTTCAGGGCAATAACGTATATTCGGGTTAGGCATAATAAAGTGCATATTCTGAAAAATAAATGTATCATTGTATGGAGACCCGCTTTCAACAAATCCCTGTAAGCCGTTGCCGGATACCATACCTTCTCGCCAGTGCTTTGCGCTGTTCTTCTTATTCGCCTTCAGCTCGGAGTATGTATTACTGTAGGAAATTTTTGAGCTGTCGGCAAAAGTATCATTAATCATAACACTGTCGTTTTCTTTTACACTGCACGCTGTTATTGTGAGCAGCATTGTTATACATAGTGCAGAGCACAATGTTTTTTTTATTTTCTTCATAAATTAACCACCTCTTCAAAATTATATCATAGCTGATAGCTATAAATGCGACATTTTCTTTACAACTGTGTCATGTTATGATAAAGTTATCTTGGTGATGACTATGACTGATTTTAATTGGAACGGTATAAATTTTTCAGTTACAGATATAGGCGGCGGAAGACTCGGTGAAGATATACCGCGGCATGCACATGCCAAGGGCAGCTATGAGCTTCACTTTATTACGGGCGGCAGCGGAAAACTGATTACAGATAATAAGGCTTATGACCTTGGCGCGCGAGATTTTTTTATAACGGGAGAGGGTATTTATCATCAGCAGGTTGCAGATAAAGCGGATCCTGTTGAGGATGTATTCTTAATGCTGCAGGCAAATGATGTAAAAAAAGCAACAGCAATAGGCGCAGTCTTTTTAAGCAGCCGTTTTTGTTTTTTAAGAGATTTTGATTCAACTGTTGCATATGAGATATTAAAGGAATTTCGGGAAAAGCGGACCGATTTCAGCAGTGCAATATCGGGTCTGGCAATAAAACTTCTTACCGATATAACAAGGGCAGTTTTACCTGATGAATTTATAGGAACAATAAATCACATCAATCTTAATGACAGGCGTTTTGTTCTAATTGAACAGGCATTTTTATATAGTGATGATTTGACGCTTACACAGCTTGCAAATACCATTGGTGTTTGTGAAAGACAAACACAAAGGCTTTTAAAGAAGTATTATGGAAAAAGCTTCAGAGAAAAAAAGAAGGAATGTCAGGAGAATAAGTGTAAATTCTGAATTAAAGGAAGTTTTTAGACCCTTTTGCTTGACAAACGGCAGAGCCTTTGTTATAATAACCACTAATCCGCTTTAAAGTGATGTGACTTTAAAGTGCTAAAGTAAGGAGATGTATCACTATGGCACCCAGAAAGGGTAATTTAATGACAGTGCGCACTGATGTTAAAGTGCTTGATGCCACAATCAGGGACGGCGGACTTTGCAACAATTTTGAATTTACGGATGAATTTGTAACCGAGCTTTATAAAACAAATATAAAGAGCGGTGTTGATTATATGGAATTCGGCTATCGTGCTTCAAAGAATCTTTTTGATCCCGAAAAATTCGGAAAATGGAAATTCTGTGATGAGGAAGATATAAGAAGCATTGTGGGTGATAATGTTTCGGATTTGAAAATTGCAGTTATGGCAGATGTAGGCAGATGTGATTTTAAGGAGGATTTCGTTCCTAAATCGGAATCTGTTATTGATATGGTTCGCGTTGCCTGCTATATCCATCAGATTCCCGCTGCAATTGAAATGATAGAGCATTTTCATAATCTTGGTTATGAAACAACATGTAATATTATGGCAATAAGTCAGGCAAATAATGATCAGCTCGATGAAGCGCTTGAAATGCTCGGAAACAGCAGTGTAGATGTTGTTTATCTTGTTGATTCATACGGCTCGCTTTATCCTGAAAGTGCAGGTGCACTTGCCAAGAAATATCTTGAAATGGGCGAAAAATACGGCAAGGCAATCGGCTTTCACGCTCATAACAATCAGAATCTTGCTTTTGCAAATACAATTGAAACAATGTCTTACGGTGTTTCATATCTTGATGCAACTGCTCTTGCGATGGGCAGAGGTGCAGGAAACTGTGCAATGGAGCTTCTTTTAGGCTTTCTTAAAAATCCCAAGTATAATCTTTACAGTCTGCTTACCTTCATTGAAAATTATATGCTTCCTCTTAAAGCAAGCGGCGTTGTATGGGGCTATGATATTCAGTATATGCTTACAGGTCAGCTTAACCGCCATCCAAGAGAAGCAATGGCTTTCACAGCAGATAACCGTAATGATTATTGTGAATTCTATAAATCATTGCTTGATAATTTCTAAACCATATTTAATGCCTGAGGTTTTATTTGCCTCAGGCTTTTTTTGGGTATATTATATTTGACAATTGTGCGGCAAAGTAATAATATATTCTTAATAAAGTTTAAAGAGGAAATAAGTATGGATATTATTGAAGATAATTCTATGAAGAATATGCGTTTTGTTCGCAAACTTCCGATTCCCAAAGAAGTTAAGGAGCTTTTTCCGTTAAGTGAGAAAGCAGCAGAAATAAAAAAAATTCGTGATGCAGAAATTTCCAAGGTATTCAAGGGAGAAAGTGAGAAGTTTCTGCTTATAATCGGACCCTGTTCGGCAGACAGAGAAGAAAGTGTTATGGATTATGTTAACCGCCTTGCCGAGGTGCAGAAAGAGGTTAAAGATAAAATTATAATTGTTCCGCGTATATATACAGGTAAGCCGCGTACAACGGGTGCAGGCTATAAGGGAATGATGCATCAGCCGGATCCGGATGGTGTACCTGATATGTATGACGGTATTATTGCCGTTCGCTCTCTTCACACAAGAGCAATTGAGGAAACAGGGCTTACCTGTGCTGATGAAATGCTCTATCCGTCCAATTACCGATATTTGAGCGATTTGCTTTCATATGTTGCAGTCGGTGCAAGAAGTGTTGAAAATCAGGATCACCGCCTAACTGCAAGCGGAATGGATGTTCCCTGCGGAATGAAAAACGGCACCGGCGGTGATTATGGAGTTATGCTTAACGCCATTACTGCTGCACAGGGCGGTCACACCTTTATTTACCGCGGCTGGGAGGTTGAATCAAAGGGCAATGAGCTTGCACATGCAATCCTCCGCGGAGGTGTTGATAAGCACGGAATATGCCATCCGAACTATCATTATGAGGATTTAATTACATTATATAATATGTATGCTGCGGATAACACCTTTAAAAATCCTGCCGTTATTGTGGACACAAATCATTCAAACAGCGGCAAGAAATACCTTGAACAGGTCAGAATTGCAAATGAGGTGCTTCATTCCATGCGCCACAGCAGTGATATTAAGAGCTTTGTAAAAGGTTTTATGATTGAATCATATATTGAGGACGGCTGCCAGAAAATTGAGGATGGTGTTTACGGTAAATCAATCACGGATCCATGCCTTGGCTGGACACGTTCAAAGGAACTTATATATTCAATTGCAGAACAGCTATAGCAAAAATAATGCACAAATGAGCAGATGTTCACTTGGTAATGTAATACAAAAAGGCTGTTAAACAATTAAATTAGTTTGACAGCCATATATATTCTGTGCTAATATATTTCTATCGGAATTTGCTTTAACACTTTAAAGTGAACGGTGAATACATATTATTAAAGAGGTAATTATAATGAAAAAGTCAATTAAAAAAATAATTGCAATATGCCTTGCTGTTATTACTGTTGCAGTTTGTTTTGCAGCATGCACATCAAACGAAACAGGTAATACAAATAAAAAATATAAAATCGGTATTGCTCAGTGGGAAGCCCATGAAGCACTGGATGCGGCAACAGAAGGCTTTAAGAAAGCAGTTGAGGATAAGCTTGGTGCAGACAATGTTGAATTTGAATACAATACTGCTCAGGGTGAGGTTCCAAACTGCTCAACTATCGTAAACCGTTATGCAACAAATAATGTTGATTTGATTATGGCAAATGCAACTCCGGTTGTTCAGGCTGCTGTTTCAGCTACAAAAGAAATTCCGATTGTTGGCACATCCGTAACAGAATATGGTGTGGCTCTTGGTATTGAGAATTTCAGTGGTTTAACAGGTGTAAATGTTACAGGAACATCAGATCTTGCTCCGCTTGATCAGCAGGCCGCAATGATTAAAGAGATTGCTCCTGAAACAAAAACAGTTGGTATTATTTATTGTTCAGGTGAGCCAAACTCAAAATATCAGGCAACAGAGGTCACAAAGTATCTTGCTGATTTAGGCATTACGGCAACAGAATATCCGTTTGCAGATTCAAATGATTTGCAGTCTATTGCAGTAAAGGCTGTTTCTGAAAATGATGCAGTCTATGTGCCTACAGATAATACAGCTGCTAAAAATACGGGAATCATTGATGCGGTTGCAAGACCTGCAAAGAAGCCTGTTTTTGCAGGAGAGGAAGGCATTGCCAAAGGATGCGGTATAGTTACACTTACAATAAGCTACTACGATATTGGTTACACTGCAGGTGAAATGGCTGCTGATATTCTTGAAAACGGCAAGAATCCCGCTGAAATGGAAATAGGCTATGCACCTAAATTCACTAAGAAATATAATGCTGATATATGCAGCGAGCTCGGAATAACAGTTCCTGATGATTACGTTGCACTTGATGCTGCTGAATAAACAGCAGATATAAAATTAAAAGAGAGCGGTAAGAAGTTCTTATCGCTCTTTTCGTTGGAGGTACAGGACTTTTATGCTTGCATTTTTATCTTCTCTGCCGGGTGCGGCAGCGCAGGGAATCATATGGGGTATAATGGCAATAGGCGTTTATATTACATATAGAGTTCTTGATTTTGCGGATTTAACAGTAGACGGCTCACTTGGTACAGGCGGTGCGGTATTTGCTATGTGCACCCTTGGCGGAATGAATATTTATGTTTCAATTTTTATTGCCTTTCTTGCAGGATGTATTGCAGGGCTTGCAACAGGAATATTCCACACGGCTTTCGGAATACCGCCGATTCTTGCGGGAATTTTGACTCAGCTTGCCCTATATTCTGTTAATCTGGATATTATGGGTCAGTCTAATCAGGCACTGAATTCAAGCAAATACAGTTTCCTTGTTAATTTGCTTGATGCCAAAAAGTCTATTATTGTAGGTTTGATTTTTGTTGCAATTATCATTGCTGTTCTTTATTGGTTCTTCGGTACCGAACTCGGTCATTCAATCCGTGCTACGGGAAATAATCAGAATATGGCACGTGCAAACGGAATAAACACAAATGTCAATAAGGTTGTTGCGCTCGTAATTTCTAATGGCATTGTTGCGCTCTCCGGAGCTCTTCTTGCACAGTTCCAGGGCTTCTCTGATATTAATATGGGAAGGGGTGCCATTGTTATCGGTTTGGCTGCCGTAATTATAGGCGAGGTTATTTTCGGAAAGATTTTCAAGAATTTTGCGTTGAAGCTTATTGCTGCGGTAATCGGCGGTGTAATTTATTATATTGTTATTACACTTGTTATTGCGCTTGGTCTTCCTGCAAACGATTTAAAGCTGTTCTCAGCTCTTGTTGTTGCATTGTTCCTTGGTGTACCTTATTGGAAAAACAAGGTTGTGCGCAAAAAAGTGAAAAAGGAGGAGGGTGCTGCAAATGCTTGAAATCAAAGGTGTTTATAAAACCTTCAACCCGGGAACAGTTAACGAAAAGCACGCTCTTAACGGTATAGACTTAACGCTTAATGAGGGTGATTTTGTAACAGTTATCGGCGGTAACGGTGCAGGCAAGTCAACAATGCTGAATATGATAGCGGGTGTTTATCCGGTTGACTGCGGAACAATCACTATAGACGGGCAGGATGTTACAAAGCTCCCCGAATTTAAAAGAGCAAAATTCCTCGGCAGAGTTTTTCAGGATCCTATGACAGGAACTGCCGCGGATATGCAGATTATAGAAAATCTTGCACTTGCATCACGCAGAGGTAAATTCAGAACGCTTGCACCGGGTGTAACAAAAAAAGAAAAGGCGGGATACATTGAGCTTTTAAGCTCTCTTGATCTTGGTCTTGAAAGCAGACTTACTTCAAAGGTTGGTCTTTTATCAGGCGGTCAGCGTCAGGCAATTACGCTTCTTATGGCAACCCTAAAAAAGCCGAAGCTGCTTTTGCTTGATGAGCACACTGCGGCACTGGATCCTAAAACTGCGCATAAGGTGCTTGAGCTTACAACAGAGATCGTTGCCAAGAATAATCTTACCACTATAATGATTACGCATAATATGAAGGATGCCATTGCAATAGGCAACAGGCTTATTATGATGAATGACGGAAAGATAATTTATGATATAAGCGGCGAGGAAAAGAAAAAGCTTACCACTGCAGATCTTCTTGAAAAGTTCAAGATTACCAGCGGCGGAGAGCTTGATAATGACCGTATGCTTCTTTCTTCAGATGAATAAAATGAAGAACCTGACTTGTTTAATACAAGTCAGGTCTTTTTGTTTTTTATCGTTTGGATTCTTACGGGTCAGTTAACTTATTTTGAATAGGTTTCAACACAAAAGCCGTGATGACCGCAGTCAGGGCACTTTAGCTTTCTTGTATTTGGTGTATGCGGTGACCAAAATGACTGCTTAAAGGTTGGCTTAAACACTGCATGGCATTTTGGGCAGATATATGCCGTTCTTTTAAAATAGAAAGCAGAAATCCATATTCCCATTGCCAAAACGGCACACATTCCAACGGCAAACGGCCACCATATTCCTGTTGTGCACCATAAATAAATTGTGCCGACCTCAATAATATCCATAACGAGACCAATGGCAAGCATAATGGTGCGGATTTTACGAAGCTTTTTTTTATTTTCCATAATATGCGCTATATCACCTATAGATTCAACTGAGAAATGCTCAACCCTTTTGAGCGAATGCTCTAACTCCTCAAGCTTATCAAGTTTTGCCCGCTTTTTAGAAATTTCTTCACTCAGTGCTTTTTCCTGCTCACCAAGCAAAATGCCTATAACATCTTCAGGATGTTCCTCAGAAAGCAGTTCTCCAATGCTGTTGATAGGCAAATCAAGCTCACGAAGAAAACAGATGATTTTCATTCTCTTTAAATCCTCTTCGGAATAAAGCCGCCTGCCGCCTTCGCTGAGTTCGTTCGGTACAAGAATTCCTCTTGTATCATAATATTGAACGGTTCTTACTGATACTCCGCAAAGTTTTGCAATTTCCCCTGTTGTGTATTTTGACATAGCTTTCACCTCCTTATGCCTGATTTTACAGTATTACGCTGCGTTACAAGCAATACCTTACGCAGGTGTATTTTAAAAAAATTTATAAAAATATGAACAAGCACTCCCGCAAGGTAATACCTCTTTATGAAGTTTGCCCGCAGAAGTGCTGTTTTTTTTCTTTCAGTTTTGTTATGAGGCTGCCTTGATTTCAAAATCACCGCTTACGGAATCAAAATCAATTTTTGTGCTGCCATCACCAAAGGTTTGCCTGCCTTTGTCGATTTTTGCACCGCCGTTTGCGTAGAAATCATTTCCTGTTATATCACCTGAAACGGTATCATAATCAATTGTAAATCCGTTTATATCCATAGGAACACGTACCGTGAAATCACCGCTCACGGTTTCTGCATCAATCTCAATCGGAATAGAATATGTTGTAATATCAACACTTCCGCTTACACCGTTTGTATCAATAATTGTAAAATTTCCATTTGCAGAAACATCACCGCTGACAGTTGAAATTTCAAGCTGTCGAGCTGTTACATCATTTATATTGATTTTTGAAGAAACGCTTTCAATATCAATTTCCTGGGCAACATAATCATCAGGAAGATATATTGTTAAAGATTTACTTGGATTATTTGCATTCCTCCAACTGTTAAATCCTGATTTGCAGTACTTGATTTTCAGTTCATTTACATCAACAAGGTAACGGAGTGCTCTGTCCTGATTACTCTGCTCAGGCTCTGAGAATTTAATTGTTTCACCATCATAATACTCAACGGTAATGTTTCCGCCGATCCATTCTACGGAAATTTTGGAAATTCCGTCTGCTGCCACTTCATTGCTTCCCACAGCATATTTTCCGTTATCATCATAGTCTACAGAGCTGATAGCAGACGGCACAAAATTATCCATCCATTCCATTCCATTGCTGAGAAAGCCGAATACACAGCTTATTGCAACAACAGAAATAATTGTTAATCCGCATATTATTGAAATTATAATTGCTGCTGCGGTTGAGCCTTTTGAGCGAGACTGCGTACCTGTGCCTGAAGGGGAATAGTATGTTCCGTTTGCATTATTGTATTGTGAAAAATCATCATATTTGTTTTTGTGCGTTTTTTTGTATGCATCACAAATTAAATAATACATAGGTATTGTTATAAATAAAATCCATGTAGGATGCCATACGTAAAATAACATACCGATTGAAAGATACATAGCCACAACAAAAACAGGGTATGCAAAGTGCGTGGGATTTTTTGTTTTAAATGCAGTTATTGCCGTTTCTATTATAGGTATAAATAAAAACAGTATCCAGCCGACTGCCCAGCCCCTGTGCGTTGTAAAGCCTAAAAACAAATAAATAAAAACGATTGAAATAGGAAGCAGTGCATGCAGCCATGGATTTTTTTCAGGCTTCGGACTGTAGAAATTCGGACGGGGATTATTATAAACGGTTCCATCCTTAGTTTCAACGTGAACACCGTATCCGCCGCCGACATGAACGTTATCACCGTTTTTGCTTTCAACGTGAATTCCGTCCCATCCAACGTGTACCTTATCGTTACCGTCATTAAAATTAATACCGTCGTTAAAGTTTATTTCTGCGTCCTTTGTGCTGCCTTCTTCTGTTTCCGAATAATCATTTCCGTTTTCACTTTCTGATTCTTCAGCAGGCTGTTCTTCATTATCAACTGTTTTTTTAGGCTGTTCGGTTCCATTTAAAAGCTCATCAATTGTAATACCGTACAGATTTGCAAGGGCAATCAGGTTATCCGTATCGGGGCTGCTTTCAGAGCGCTCCCATTTAGATATTGCCTGTCTGGAAACTCCTATCTTTTCGGCAAGCTCCTCCTGTGAAAAACCGTTTGCTTTTCTGTATTCGAAAAGCCGTTTTGCTGTTTCAATATTCATCTTATCACCTCACCTAAATTTTAGCAGTAGCAATGGAAGAACGCCATAAACTCTGCTTTTCAATTTTGAAATTCTGGTTTTCAATTCCGCAACTATTGGTTGCAAAAGCAGCATTTATGCGGCTTATTCGGCAGAAAATCTGAATTCCGTAACTGTTCTGAATTCTTCATTCGGCTGAACATATGTGAATGGAAATTCATCCGGGTGATTCACACTGTCCGGATAAAATTGTGTTTCAAGTGCAACACCGCGTCTGAAGGTAACCTTGCTGCTTCCTTTACCGGGGTTGCCTTCTTTTGCAAGCCAGCCTCCGCAATAAAGCTGAATTCCGGGAAGGTCTGTATAAACCTCCATCTTTCTGCCGCTTTCTTCGTCATAAAGAATGGCAGCCTGTGTAAAATCACGTGGCTCTTTATTCAGACAGTAGTTATTATCATACCCGATTCCGTCTATAATAGCGCGGAAAGGCTCTTCAATTCTGTCACCGATTTTGTGCAGTTCATTAAAGTCCATCATTGTGCCCTTAACCTCGCCAAGCTTGCCTGTTGGAAGCTGACTGTCATCGGTTTCGGTGAAATAATCTGCATTGATTTTAAGATAATGGTTATCTATTGTTTCGCTATCTTTTCCGGAAAGATTGAAATAAGCATGGTTTGTTGGATTGGCAACAGTTTTTTTATCACTTAAAACAGTATATTCAAGTCTTAATATGTTATCCTCAGTAAAGGTATATTTAACTGTTAATGTGAAATTTCCCGGGAAACCATCCTCCATATCCGCAGAGAATTTTTCAAAGGTAATGGAATTCTCTGTTGTTTCTTTAACATCCCAAACAGTAAAGCTGAAGCGTCCGCCTCCGTGAAGTGTCCACGTGCCCTGATTGGCAGGTGTATTATATTCTGTACCGTCTATTTTGAATTTTGCATCTCTTATTCTGTTGGCTACTCTGCCTACAAGCAAGCCCTGAAAGCCTAAATCTCCTATGACATACGGCTGAGGCTCGTCAAAGCCAAGCACAACATCTGCAAGTTTTCCGTTTCTGTCCGGCACATTCAATGCCTGGATTCCTCCGCCGAGTGTCTGAAGAGATACAGATGCGCCGTTTTTATTTGTGATTGTGTAAAGGTCAACGGCAGTGCCGTCCTCCATTTTGCCGAAAAGTGTTTTTGTTATGCTCATAATAATATGTACCTTTCTTAAAATTATATATTATTTTACTTTTTGAGTATAAACCGAAATGTAAACAAATTCAATAGAATCTTGACATTTGGGTTTATAAAATATATTCTAAGTATAATATATTATGGTAAATTTTACTTTTTAAATGGAAAG
>CAJTMQ010000001.1:15186-40769 GCA_910577215.1 uncultured Eubacterium sp.
ATAATTTTTGAATCTCTTATGAGATTTGTGTTTCCGGTTGTGGCGTTAATTGTTATTTCAACCTGTGTTGTTTCTCTTTTCAGAAACAGGCCAAGAGTTCATAAAATGGCACAGCTCACTGATAAAAACAATGGTGCGGTTATAGATATTAACCATTGGGAAACATCTATAGGAAAATCAAGGTCGAATGATATTGTTCTGCCTGTTCCTGCGGTTTCACGTTTTCATGCTGTTATTGCGAAAAAGCGTAATGAATGGATTATCACCGATACCTTTTCCAAAAACGGAATTCTTATTAACGGCAATAAGGTTGAGGGAAAGGCGGCTCTTAATGACGGTGATGTTATTGAAATAGGCAGCATTCCTCTTGTTTTTCAGTGTGCGGAGGCTCTTTCAAGCGAGGTTAAAAGGCAGATAAGAAATCAGGCACAGGGTGCCCAGAAAGTTGTTGCATATGCTGTTTTGGTTGATACAAAAAGCCATAAGCCTGTTTATATAAAGAAAAAAGACGTTTTGATTGGCAGAGAGGACAACTGTGATATTCAGCTTCTGGCAAATACCGTTTCAGGCAGTCATGCAAGAATTCATCTAACCTCAAGGGGATGGGCCCTTTCTGATTTGGACAGTCATAACGGTACGAAGCTCAACGGCAGATATATCAATCAGCCGCAGCTTATTTTTGATGAGGATATGATTACTTTCGGAGACAGAGTGTTTGTTTTCTATGAGAAGTGAGGTGAGGAAAAATGGCAAATAAAAAGTCTGTTAAAAGACCTAAAATAAAACCGATAAACAATTTTGTTATGCTTGCGATTTTATCTGTTTTTCAGATTATAACTGCATTTTGTGCGGCTCAGAGTTATGAGGAATTTGAAGCGAAGGTGATTATTGCAGCAGTGCTTCTTATTGTAACAGAATGGGTATATCTTATCGGCTTTTATACCCTTATGCACAGAAGAAATTTTGAGCTTGAATTAATTGCCTTTTTCCTTTGCGGAACAGGTATTTCGGTTATCGGCTCTGTTAATGCGGAAAGTGCATTGAAGCAGTATTTTATGGTGCTTGCAGGAATTATTATTTATATATTTATGGTGTTTATATTGGGCAAGGTTGATTTATGCATGAAGCTGAGAATGCCTGTTGCAGTGTGTGCAATTCTTCTGCTTATTGTTAACCTTGCAATTGCCAAGGTAACAAACGGTGCAAGAAACTGGATAACAATCGGCGGGATTACTTTTCAGCCGTCCGAATTTGTTAAGATTGCATTTATTTTTGTCGGTGCAGCCACGCTTGAAAAGATACAGACAAGCAAAAATATTTTTGCATATATAGGTTTTTCCGTTGCGTGTGTAGGCTCACTTATCTTAATTAAGGATTTTGGTACGGCGCTGATATTCTTTGTTACCTTCCTGATTATTGCATTTATGACTTCGGGAGATATTAAAACAATTGCACTTGCAATCGCATCTGCCGTTCTCGGTGCGGGAATTGTTATAAAATACAAATCGTACGTTACGGCACGTTTTTCGGTTTACCGTCATATATGGGAGCCTGATTATTACAATGCAAGCGGCTATCAGCAGACAAGAACGCTGGTGGGTCTTGCTTCGGGCGGTATGCTTGGACTCGGAATCGGAAACGGACACACAAAGTATGTTTTTGCTTCAACAACAGACCTTATTTTCGGTGTGATCTGTGAGGAATGGGGCTTTATTTTCGGACTTGTTCTGGTGCTTACCTTTGTTGCAATTGCTGTTTCGGCGCTTGTTAATTCTATCGCATCAAGATCAACCTTTTATTCAATAGCTGCTGTTGCCGGAGCAGGAATGCTTCTTTTCCAGACAGCACTCAATATTTTCGGAATTACAGATGTGCTTCCGCTTACGGGTGTAACACTGCCGTTTGTAAGTCAGGGTGGTTCATCTATGATGTGCTGCTGGGCTGTGCTTGCATATATCAAAGCATCTGATGTGCGCACCTATAATTATCTCGGAGGTGCAAAGAAGAAATGAAAATGATTACAAGAAGAGGAATTTTCCTCTGGATTTTATGCATACTTTTCTTAGGCGGTCTTGTTTTTATGACGGTAAGCCTTATCAATAACGGTGATGTTTGGGTTATGAAAAACTATAACGGTCACGTTTATAATGAGGGGAAGCTTATTGCCGCAGGAGCAATCAAGGACCGTGATGATGTTGTGCTTGCAGAAACCAAGGACGGCGAACGTGTTTACAATATGAGTAAAAAAACAAGAATGGCAACGCTTCATACAGTCGGCGATATGAATGGTTTTATTTCAACAGGTGTGCAGTCTGTTTTTGAATCTGAACTTGTAGGCTACAATGTTATGTTCGGTATTTATGAAATAGAAAAATCGGGCAGCGGTAACGATATGAAGCTTACAATTGATTCCAAAATCAATGAAATAGCCTATGATGCACTTGACGGAAGAAAAGGAACAATTGCAGTTGTTAACTATAAAACAGGTGAAATCATATGTATGGTTTCAACACCCACATATGACGTTAACAATGTGCCTAAGGATATTAACACATCATCGCAGTATGAGGGTGCTTATATGAACAGGTTTTTAACCGGTCTTTACACACCCGGTTCAACCTTTAAGCTTGTTACAACAATATGTGCTCTTGAAAATTTCGGTTCCGAGATTTTGGACCGAAGCTTTACGTGCAATAAAATTCTTGATGTGGACGGAATAAAAGAGGATCAGATTATCTGTAATGCGCGCCACGGAAAGCTTACCTTTGAACAGGCACTTGCAAAAAGCTGTAACTCTGCGTTCGGTGAACTTGCTATTGAGCTCGGACCTGAAAAACTCAAAGCTACCGCAGAAAAGCTCGGCTTGACATCATCTGTTTCCGTAAGCGGAAAAATATCCTCCGAAAGAGGACGATTTTTCCTTGAGAAAGGAGATGCAGATACAACTGTCGGATGGACGGGAGTAGGTCAGGGTGATACCCTCGTTAACCCTGCTTCCATGCTGAGATTAATGTGTGCCATAGCTAATGACGGTAAAGCCGTATCTTTAAATATTGTTGATGATTTGTCCAATAAAGCAGGAAAAGCACTCGGTATATCCTTTAAGGCTGATGAAACACAGTTCATCAGCACGGAAACTGCATCAACAGTGAAAGAGCTTATGAGAAACAATGTTATGGAACAGTATGGTGATTCAAGCTATAAAGGTCTCAACCTTTGTGCAAAATCAGGTACTGCTGAAATTGATGATGTTGATGCACACAACACCGCATGGTTTGTGGGCTTTATGGATGACAGTGAGCATCCTTATGCATTTGTTGTTGTTGCGGAACAGGGCAACTCAGGCTCCAAAACAGCAGGGCCTATGGCAAACAGGGTGCTTCAGGCAATCGTTGAACAGGATAATAACTAATGGAAAATACAGCTTTTGAAAAAGAAACTGAAAAGGCACTTCTGATTTCTGTTGACACAGGTGAATTTGATGCAGGGGTATCCATAAATGAGCTTGCTGAGCTTGCCGATACGGCAGGAGCAGAGGTTGCAGGGATGATGGTGCAGAAAAAGGATTCTCCCTCTGCGGCAACCTTTGTCGGATCCGGCAGGCTTTATGAAATTATGCAATTCTGCAAAAACAATGAAGTTGATATTATAATAGCAGATTCAGAGCTTACACCTGTTCAGGTAAGAAATATAGAGGATGCGGCAGATGTTAAGGTTGTGGACAGAACAACACTTATTCTTGATATTTTTGCAAAAAGAGCACGCTCTGCCGAGGGTAAAATTCAGGTTGAGCTTGCACAGCTTAAGTATTCGCTTCCTCGTCTTTCGGGGCAGGGAAAAAGCCTTTCAAGGCTTGGCGGCGGTATCGGTACAAGAGGACCCGGTGAAACAAAGCTGGAGTCGGACAGGCGTCATATCCGCAGGCGGATTCAGTATCTTAACGAAAATCTTGATAAAATAGAAAAACGCAGACAGGCAATGCATCAGCGCAGGCAGAAAAACGGTGTGGAAGCAATTGCGATTGTAGGTTACACAAATGTCGGAAAATCAACCTTGATGAACCGCCTTACCGATGCGGGTGTGCTTGAGGAAAACAAGCTTTTTGCAACGCTTGACCCAACGGCAAGAAAGCTGACTCTTCCCGATGGCAGGCAGGTTATGCTGGTTGATACGGTTGGACTTGTACGACGATTGCCGCATCAGCTTGTTGATGCATTCAGGTCAACTCTTGAGGAAGCACTCTGGGCAGACGTTATTCTGAATGTCTGCGATGCTTCAAGTGAGGAATGCAGTGAGCATGTTAAGGTTACTAATGATTTGCTGTCATCCCTTGGCTGTGACGGCAAGCCGGTAATAAATGTTCTTAATAAGTGTGATTTAGTGCCGGATGTTCTGCATTATCCGCTTATCGGAAGAAGCGTTCATATAAGTGCAGCAACCGGTTTGGGTATGGAAAAGCTTCTTGCTGAAATTACGAAAGCATTGCCGAAGCAAAGGCAGAAAGTAAAGCTTTTGATTCCTTTTTCTCATTCAAAAATTGCAAATGAAATAAGAGATTACGGAATTGTTGAAAGTGAGGAATATACGGAACAGGGACTTGAAATCACAGCAGTCGCTGATATTTCTTATATAAATAAAATAAAAGAATTTGTTATTTCACTTACAGATTAATTATACTGTTATATTTTACAAATCATTTTCATAAAATCAACTATGAGGTGGTTTTATGAAAATGCTTACTTTAAGATTAAAGCCGAAAACACTTTTCGGTCTTATTCTTGTATTAACAGGCGTAATTGTGATCGTGATTACCTTCACATCAAATCATATTAAAAGCAGTGAAAGGGTTATGAGTTCCGTAACACTTGAAACCAATGATCAGAGAGAGGAATATCTAACCTCACTCGGTTGGGAATTTAAAACAAACTGCGATGAAAAGCAGGTGCAGATTCCTTCTGAATTTAATGATGTTTATACAAGATACAATGAAATTCAGAAATCCCAGGGCTTTGATTTGGAACCCTATAAGGGGCAGGAGGTTACGGTCTATACATACAACATAACGAATTATGCCGGCTATGAGAACAGGGATTGTATTTATGCAAATCTGATTGTGTGCAACAATATGCTTATCGGCGGAGATGTTTGCTCAACCTCTGTTTCGGACGGTTTTATGCAGGCACTGAAAAAACAACAGTAAATTTATGGAAAGAATAGATAAAATAATTTCAAAAGAACTTAATATAGGCAGAAATGATGCCAAGTCACTTATCAAATCCGGAAAGGTTTTTCTGAACGGAAGTTCTGTAAAATCCCCGTCTGAAAAGCTTGATGAAGAAAAAGATGTTTTAACAGTAGGCGGAAGGGTGATTCATTTACGCAGGTTTGTTTACATTATGATGAATAAGCCTGAAGGCGTTATTTCGTCAACAGACGGCAGAAAAACATCGGAAAAAACAGTTATAGATATACTGCCTGAGGATATGAAAAGAAAAAATCTTTTTCCTGCAGGCAGGCTCGATAAAAACACCACAGGCTTTGTTCTTATAACGGATGACGGCGAGTTTGCCCACAGAATATTAAGCCCCAGAAGTCATGTTCCAAAAACATATATTGCAAAGCTTGATAAGCCGTTTGATGATGAAATTTCAGACGCGTTTTCAAACGGTATCACCATCGGTGATGATGAATGTCTGCCCGCTGTTCTGGAGCCTGTGGACGGGGATTATACCTTGGCAAGGGTGATTATAAAGCAGGGAATGTATCATCAGATAAAAAGGATGTTTAAGAAATATTCAATAGAGGTAATCGGACTCAAAAGAATTAAAATGGGAAGGCTGAATCTGGATGAAAGTCTTGCGGCAGGAGAATGCCGTTACATTGATGAAAAAGAGCTTGAAATGATAAATTCTGATTAAATCATATGTTTTTTACCACAATAATAGTGTTGCTTTTTATAATAAACACTATATATTGTGGTATTTTTTGTTTTAAAATACAGTTTATGCAAGTTAAACAAAAAAGCAAATAAAATGTTGTTAAAATGGTTGCAATTTGTTTATAAGCCTTGTATAATATGAACAAGATAGGTATATGCACTTTGTGCAGTTTTTAATGTATGATGGTGTTTTGAAGGAGGAATTATCTTGCCAAACAGATTATTTCAGAGCATAGTAAATCAGATGAGGGATTCTATAGACCGCAATATCGGTGTTGTTGATGAAAGCGGTTCCGTTATTGCCTGCTCAGAGCTTGGGCAGATCGGAGAAATCCGAAAGGGTGTTGTTTCCGCAGGTGTTTTTGCAGGTATGCAGACCTGTGTTGACGGATGCACCTATAAAGCATTCGGAAATTCCGTTCATCCCGAATATGCCGTATTTTTAGAGGGCACTGATGATATGAGCAAGCGCTATGCAGATATAATTGCTGTTGCTATGGATCAGATTAAGCAGAATAATGATGAGAAGTTTGATCGTTCAAATTTTGTAAAAAATGTTATTCTTGATAATATTCTTCCCGGTGATATTTATATAAAGAGTCGTGAGCTTCATTTTAATAATGATGCAACAAGAGTTGTATTTATTATTCGTATTGCGCAGCAGACGGATGTTTCCGTTTATGATGTTATTCAGAATTTCTTTCCGGATAAAACAAAGGATTTTGTAATAAGCGTTAATGAAACCGATATTGCCCTTATCAAGGAGGTTCGTCCTAACGTTGAAATGAAGGATCTTGAAAAACTGGCAAGATCCATTTGCGATACATTATCAACAGAATTCTATTGCAGTGCACTTGTCGGTATAGGTACCTGTGTTACGGGAATCAAGGATTTGGCACATTCCTTCAAAGAAGCTCAGGTTGCACTTGAGGTTGGTAAGGTTTTTGATACCGAGCAGCCTATAGCAAGCTATGAAAATCTTGGCATTGCACGTCTTATTTATCAGCTTCCCACAACGCTTTGCGATATGTTCCTTCGAGAGGTTTTCAAAACAGGTTCAATAGAATCTCTTGATCAGGAAACACTGTTTACAATTCAGAAATTCTTTGAAAATAACCTTAATGTTTCCGAAACAAGCCGTAAGCTTTTTGTGCACAGAAACACGCTTGTTTACCGTCTTGAAAAAATCAAAAAAATCACAGGTCTTGATTTGCGTGAATTTGATGATGCAATTGTATTTAAAGTTGCACTTATGGTTAATAAGTATCTTGAATCAAGCCCTGTTAAATACTAAAGCAATACCGCTTAATCTATTTAAGTCAGCTGTAGAAATTTAAAAGCCGAAGGATGAAATTGTCCTTCGGCTTGTTTTATGATGTTAAACGCAATTGGCTCTCTGTAGTGTTTTTATTGTTTCTTGGTGGAAGAAGAAATTTATTTCTTTATTATGACCGCTTATGTTCAATAATTAACCGACCGCATAAAATTTATTGAATACGGTATGTGGTTTTCATATAATAACATTGCGGAAAGGAGGAAATAAAATGCAGGTTGAGATAAAAATTGACAGTTCGTATGCGGAACCTAAAGTAATTATATTGACTGCTGCTGTAACGGAAGATGTAAATACAGTATTAAATAAACTGTATGAAAATGCTCCGCAAATTATTTCCGGTAATAGAAATGAAAAAATCGAAGGAATAGAACGAAATGATTTAATTAGAGCTTATGCAGGCAACGGAAAGGTATTTGCGGTTACAGACAAAGGTGAATATAAGCTGCGTTTCAGACTTTATGAATTAGAGGAATGCTTGGACCCTAATCAATTTGTGCGTATATCAAATTCTGAAATTGTTAATCTGAAAAAAGTAAAAAATTTTGATTTAAGCATAACCGGAACGATTTGTGTTGAACTGGCAAATGATACAAAAACCTATGTTTCAAGACGGTATGTTTCAAAGATAAAAAAGGTATTGGGAATATGAGGTGGTATATATGAAAAAGAAAATATTTTTAAGAAGCATATTGGGCTTTCCGTTAGGATTGGCCATAGGATATTTGATAACTATAATTATTTCCGTTATATGGGCTGAAGGATATTATTCCCCGTGTATGCCTGAACTGATTGATATAATGGGAAATGAAATCAGGGCTGTTTTGCTTCAGAGCTTTTTATACGGAGTATTAGGTGCGGTATTTGCAGGGTGTTCTGTAATATGGGAGCTTGAATGCTGGGGAATTGTAAAACAGACCGGCATCTATTTTTTGATTGTTTCGGTAGTTATGATGCCGATAGCGTATATTTCTTACTGGATGGAGCATAGCGTAAAGGGTATTTTAAGCTATTTTGGAGTATTTGTTTTTATTTTTGCAGTAATATGGGCTGCGGAGTATGCAATAGCTAAGCACAATGTCAAAAAAATGAATGAAACCCTGTACGGTAAACAGGATGAATAAAATGATTGTTTAATTTGGTAACGATGTCTCTTTGGATAATTTTATGGTATCATTATGAAAAAACGGAAATAATAGTAAATAAACTTCCACTTGTTTACAGATGAGTAACATAATTTACAGAAAAATAACATTTAAGCCTTGATTTATAGAAGCAAAAGCATTATTATATATTAGTGAATATGGTTATTCTGCCGCATTTGTAAATATGCAGCATATAGGGTAAGAATTTTCAAATGATTAGAGGTTAAAATTGTGATTGAATTCCGTGATGTATCCAAAGTGTACGACAGTAACGGCACTAAAGCATTGAATAATGTTAATATCAAAATTGAAGACGGCGAATTTGTTTTCATCGTTGGTTCTTCAGGTGCGGGTAAAAGTACATTTTTAAAACTTATTATGCATGAAGAAAAGCCAACAGAGGGTGCAGTAATTGTTGGCGATTATTCTTCCGAAACAATAAAGAAAAGGCAGGTTCCTTATTACAGAAGAACCATGGGAATTGTATTTCAGGATTTCCGCCTGATTCCCAAAATGAGTGTTTATGATAATGTTGCATTTGCAATGCGTGTTATAGGTGCAAAAGAAAAGGAAATCAGAAAAAGAGTTCCGTATATTCTTCAGCTTGTCGGCTTATCTCATAAGGCACGCTCAATGCCTAATGAGCTTTCAGGCGGTGAGCAGCAACGTGTTTCCCTTGCACGTGCGCTTGTTAATAATCCAAAGCTTATTGTTGCGGACGAGCCTACGGGTAATGTAGACCCTGAAATGAGCCATGAAATTGTTGATATGCTCACAAAAATCAATAATAACGGCACAACCGTAATTATGGTTACACATGAGCATGATCTTGTACGTGCTTTCCAGCGCAGAGTTATTGTAATCAAAAACGGAGAGGTGGTATCCGATACCCCTGATCCGACTCATGCACAGTTTGATTCGGAAGAAACCGAAAAGTCAACAGATATGTTCTTCTATAACGAGGATATCAAGCTTGGCGAAGAGGTTGAGGATATTTTCGATTCAATAGATGATTTCGGTACAAAAACAACCTCCGAAACAAATGCAGATATAAAAAACGGAGGTGAGGAATAATGACTGCTTCAAGTATAAGATACCTGTTTAAAGAGGGCTTCAGAAATACATGGACAAACCGAATGATGAGTATAGCATCAATTTGTGTTCTTATGAGCTGTCTTGTGCTTATGGGCTGTGCAACAATGATATTCCTTAATATTGATTCGCTTCTCGGCAGAATTGAAGAGGAAAATGTTGTTATGGTTTATATTGAAGATGATACCACAGCTTCTGATTTAAAGCAGATGGAAAAATCACTGAACGAGATACGCAACATAAAAGAGGTTGAGTTCATTGCCAAAGAGGTTGCATGGCAGCAGCAGCTTGATACAATGGAGGAATCACACGCAGCATATTTCACGGAGCTGAGTTCGGAAATTCCGCTGCCGAATGCTTATAAAATAACAATTGATGATTTATCTTTATTTGATGATACAATAAATAACATCAAAAAACTTGATCATATAGAAACGATAAGAGAAAATAAAGATTTAGCCAAAAAGCTGGTGTCCATACGTCACGGAATTGAAATTATTGCCGTAGTTATTGTTGCAGTGCTTCTGGCAATCAGTATTTTCATTATTTCAAATACAATTAAGCTGACGGTATATTCAAGAAGACTTGAAATCAGTATTATGAAATCCGTTGGTGCAACAAATGGCTTCGTCCGGCTGCCGTTTGTTGTTGAGGGTATGATACTCGGTATTATTTCAGGTGTTATTTCTCTTGGTCTTGTTTGGGGCTTCTATGAATTTGCAATCCGCCAATTCAAGGACCTTATAAATTCTCTTAACTTAACAGCACTTAATTTTGCTGATTATTCACTTGTAATGCTCGGTGCTTTCGTGGCAATCGGTATTCTTACAGGTGTAGGCGGCTCTATTATTACTATGGGTCGTTATCTTAACAAGGAAGGCAGTGAGATAAGTGGGGTCTAAAATCACTAAACTTTTTGCTGTTTTATTCAGTATAATGCTTGTTTTTTCAGCCACATTTGTGGCTGAGGCAAAAACTTCCTCTCAGCTTCAGAATGAAAAAGAAAAAATTCAGAATGAAATTAATGCTTCGCAGCAGAAAATTAATAAGCTGAAGGCTGAAAAATCTCAGCAGGAGGAATATGTTGCGGCACTGCAGGGTAAAATAAGCCTGTTGCAGGACAAGCTGGATAATCTTGAATCTCAGCGCGATTCTCTTCAGGCAGAAATAGATGCAATTCAGGAAAAGATTGAAAAAACTGCAGCTGATATTGAAGAAACTCAGAATAAAATTGATGAAAAAAAAGCAGAAATCAAAGAAATTTATGACTTGTATTGTCAGCGTCTGCGTGCCATGTACATTTCAGGAAATGTAACCACTCTTGAGGTAATCTTGGACAGTGGCTGGGATATGAGTTCAATACTTACACGTGCCGAAATGGTGAAAAGCGTTTCGGCACAGGATAATGCAACTCTTGAAGAGCTTATGAATAAAATGCAGGAGATTGAAAAGGAAAGGCAGGCTCTTGCACAGAAAAAGATTGAACTTGATGAAGATAAGAAAACTCTTGATGTGCAGAAAGCTGAGCTTCAGAGCTCTATTGATGAAATAAGCTCTTCCAAAAGCGAGCTTGATGCGGAAATTGCAGAATGTAATGCCGCTATCAGAAAGCTTGACAGTCAGACCTCCGAAATTCGTGAAACCATTGATACGGATCAGAAACGTATTCGGGAAATTGAAAATGAGATTAAAGGTGCGGCTAACGCATCTGCACCAAGCGGATCTTATAATCCGGGCTCCGGCAGATTATCTTATCCTACAAGCTACAGAAAGATTTCTGCAGGCTATCCAAACTACAAAAGTGGTGCATATCACGGCGGAATAGATTTCGAATGTCCTACGGGAACGCCTGTTTATGCAGCAGATTCAGGCTATGTTTCTATAGCTAAAACTCTTAACTACAGCTATGGCTATTACATACTTATCAACCATGGTAATGGTTTATCAACGCTTTATGCCCACAACAGTCAGTTACTTGTAAGCCAGGGGCAGGCAGTAGAAAAGGGTCAGCTTATCGCCTATTCGGGTACAACGGGAAATTCGTCGGGTCCGCACTGTCATTTTGAAGTAAGATTAAACGGAAACCGTGTTAATCCGCTTAATTATCTCGGTTGATATTTAATGTAATATTATAAAGGATGTGAAGTCAATGAAACTAATCAGCATATTAAAAAAGCCGATTTCTGTTTTATTGGCTTTCTGTTTTATTTTAACAGTGGAAAGCTTTTCCTTGATTTCCGTTTATTCTCAGGGTGGCAATTTATCTCCTGAAGAGGAAAAGGCTGTTATTGAGCAAAGAATCAAAGAAGCGAACAACAGGCTTGAGGATTTAAAAGCAGAATCGGCAAGTACACAGGAGCATTTGGATACGCTTAATGATAAAATAGGTTATCTTGAACAGGAAATGAACCTTATTAATACTGAGGTTGAAGAAAATAAAACAACTGTTGAAGATTTGCAGCTGAAATGTGAGGAAAATGAAAAAGCAATCAGAACAGCTGAAAATGATATAAAAGAGTTAACTGTTAAACTGGAGGAAGCAACATCACAGTTTTCTGTAAATTACGATGCCTATTGTCAGCGGCTTCGTGCAATGTATGTAAGCGGTGAAACAAGTGTTTTTGCCTTTCTTCTGACAAGCAGTGATATTTCACAGTTTTTAACAAGGCTCGAGATGATACGCCGTGTATCCAAGCATGACAGTGAGCTTCTGGAATCAAT
Source organism: uncultured Eubacterium sp. (assembly GCA_910577215.1). Taxonomy (GTDB): domain Bacteria; phylum Bacillota; class Clostridia; order Oscillospirales; family Acutalibacteraceae; genus Eubacterium_R. Next base: position 27,416 of record CAJTMQ010000001.1, read on the forward strand.
TGATACTGAAATGGAAAGCATTAAAAAGTCAAAAAAAGAGCTTTTTGAAAAAGAACAGGAATTGACTTTGCAGCGTACGGAGTTGCTGCAGACAAAGGAGAATCTTGAATCAAGCATTGCTACCCTGAATTACAAGCAGGAGGAGCTGGATACAAAAAAGGTTAACCTTTCAGCGGAGCGTGCAAATGCAAATGTGCTTTTGACTAAGCTGAGCAATGAAACAGGCTACTATACCGAATATCTTGAGGATAATAAGGAAAGCCTTGAGGAAATTGACAGAGCACTTGCTGCAGCAGCAGAGAAATATAAGGATACAGTTGTAACTACTACCACCACTACAACCACAACAACTACTGCACCGGCAGGGTCAAATAACGGCAGCAGCCAGACAACAACTACTTCCACAACGTCACAAAGCAGTTCATCAAATCATATAAAGTTTACCTATCCCGTTCCGTCTCAAACGACGATAACAACCGGTATGTATGATTATGCAGGTCACAGCGGTGCAGATTTCAAGTGCAATATGGGCGCAAATATTGTTGCTGCCGAATCGGGAACGGTTATTATTTCCGCTGATTTAACGAATGCAGACGGTTCTTACAGAAGCTATGGAAGATATATTGTAATTATGCACGATAAAACAACTTCTTCGGGTGATATGGTGTATACACTTTATGCTCACAATTCCGTAAGGCTGGTATCTGAAGGGCAGCGTGTTGAAAAGGGGCAGGTTATTGCAAAGGCAGGTTCAACAGGAAATTCAAGCGGACCTCATTGTCATTTTGAAGTCAGAACACCAACGGCTTCTTATAATGATTGCAAAAACCCGGCAAAGTATCTGCCGTAAATTTATATATTATCGGATGTGATTTTATGAAACGGAAAAACTTAATAAAACTTATTGCTGTAATTATTTCTGTTTCAGTTATTTTTACATCACTGACAGCGGGCGGATATTATACTTTTGCTGATGAAACCACAACATCAGGCACAAGTGCGTCCGAAACTACGAAATCAAAAACAGAGGTTCAGAAGGAGCTTGAAGAGCAAAGAGCGGAATTTGAAGCAAATATAAACCTTCTTGATGAAAAGCTTAAAGCACTTGCTTCTGAATCTAAGGAAACAGAAGAATACATAAATACTCTTGATGAGAAAATAGGCTATCTTAATAAGCAGCTTACCATTCTTGATAATCAGATAACAGACTTTTTAGAAGATATAGATGCACTTCAGAAAGAAATAGAGGAAAATCAGGAAAAGGCGGATGCCCTGCAGGCAGAGGTTGATGCAGTGCAAAAGAAGCTGGACGAACTCAGTGAGAAATTTAAAGCCGGATATGAAGCCTATTGCATAAGAATGCGTGCAATATATATGTATGGCCAGTACAATGTTATTACGGCTCTGCTTACAAGCGAGGATATTTCAAGCTTTCTTACAAGATATGAAATGATCAGGTCGATATCCAAAAGTGATGCATCTCTTATGCAGGATATAGAAGCACAAACAGAAAAAATTCTTGAAGAGGAATCAGATCTTAACGAGAAAAAAGCAACGCTCAGTCAAATGAATGCGGGCTTGCTTCTGCAAAAAAATAATCTTCAGTCAAAGCAGAATAAATTAACGGCTGCACAGAATGATGCTGCCAAGAAAAAGATAAAGCTTTCAGAGGACCGAGCAGAAAGTGATAAACTTTTTGCAGAGCTTACCGCACAGAACGGAATGTATACCGAATTCAGAAATGAAGATGAAGCAATTAAGGAGGCTGTTGAGGCTGAAATCAATGCTGTTATAAACGGAATAAAAAATCCGGAAGATGTAACGTTTGCCACAACAAGTGACAGAAGTGATGTTTCAACTACTTCATATAAATTTTCCGATATTTACAGTAATTCCGATGCAGTGCTGAATATGACCTATCCTGTGCCGAATCATTATTCTGTTTCGGCGGGCTTTCCGAACTATTCAAACGGAAGCTATCACGGCGGAATAGATTTTCCGTGCCCGACGGGAACAAAGGTTGTTGCTGCTCAGTCAGGCGTTGTTTCACTTGTTAAAAGACTTGATTACAGTTATGGCTATTATGTTATGATATATCACGGCACAGATGCAAACGGAGAACACGTTTTCACGCTTTACGGTCACAATTCATCAATTCTTGTTTCTCCGGGTGATACTGTTTCAAAGGGGCAGCAGATTGCCAAATCAGGCTCAACCGGGAATTCAACAGGTCCTCACTGCCATTTTGAGATAAGAATGGGCGGAACAAGAGTTAACCCAAAAAATTATTTAAGTAAGTAGCTATGAATAAAATTAATTACAGTACCCAAACTGAAAAGATTATTGATAATAATAAGAGAGAGCAAATAATGCCCTCTCTTTTGCTTCATGCCTGCTGTGCACCGTGTTCCAGTGCATGCCTCGAATATCTGTATAAACATTTTAAAATAACGGTTTTTTATTATAATCCTAATATTTCGCCGAAGGAAGAGTTTGATAAAAGATTAAATGAGGAAAAACGTCTTGTTGCAGAAATGCTGCCCAATAGTGAAATTGAAGTAATAGAAGGTGAATACAATTACAACGATTTTCTTGAAACAGCAAAAGGTTTGGAGGATGTTCCTGAGGGCGGTGAACGTTGTTTTAAATGCTACAGGTTAAGGCTTGAGAAAACTGCAAGGCTTGCAGGAGAAAAGAATTTTGATTATTTCTGCACAACACTTTCAATAAGCCCACTGAAAAATTCTCAGAAGATAAATGAAATCGGGCTGGAAATTGCAGAAAAATACGGTGTAAAATGGCTGCCGTCCGATTTCAAGAAAAAAGAGGGATATAAGCGTTCTATAGAATTGTCAAAACAGTACAGCTTATACAGGCAGAATTTCTGCGGTTGTGTATTTTCCGAAAAGGAGGAAAATGAAAATGAATAATCCTCTTGCGGCAAGAATAAGACCTGCCGAGCTTTCCGAGGTTGTAGGGCAGAAGCATTTGCTTGAAAAAGGCAAACCGCTTTACAATATGATAGAAAACGGAAATATTCCGAATCTTATATTCTATGGTCCGTCAGGGGTCGGAAAAACAACCGTTGCATCAATTATTGCACAGAAAACCCGGAGAACACTGCGCAGACTGAACGGAACAAATGCTTCCACACAGGATATTAAAAGTATTGTTGCCGAGCTTGATACATTTGAAGCACCTAACGGAATTCTTCTTTATCTTGATGAAATTCAGTATTTCAATAAACGTCAGCAGCAAAGTCTGCTTGAATACATAGAAAACGGAAAAATAACACTTATAGCATCAACAACGGAAAATCCGTATTTTTATATTTATCCTGCTATTCTGTCACGTTCAACGGTTTTTGAATTCAAATCAATTGATTGGCAGGAAATTGTACCTGCGGTAGAGCGTGCATTTCATATTTTAAGCAAGGAAAACAATGTTGAAGTTACGGCGGATGATGTTGTTTATGAAAAAATTGCACGCGGCTGCGGCGGAGATGTAAGAAAAGCACTCAACAGTGTTGAAAATTGCTTTTATGTAACAAATACCGAGAATGGTCAAAAGCATATTACCGTGGAAACTGCAGACGAATTAACGCAGAAGAGTGCTGTTAAATATGACCGTGAGGGTGATGAGCATTACGATATTCTTTCTGCCTATCAGAAAAGTATGCGCGGCTCCGATCCCGATGCGGCACTGCATTATCTTGCAAGGCTGCTTGAAGCAGGTGATTTGCCGTCTGCATGCAGACGTCTCATGGTTTGTGCCTGTGAGGATGTGGGGCTTGCATATCCGCAAATCATTCCTATCGTAAAGGCGGCTGTTGATGCTGCACTTATGGTTGGTTTGCCTGAAGCAAGAATTCCGCTTGCTGATGCAGTTATACTGGTGGCATTATCACCTAAAAGCAATGCCGGTGAAATAGCAATTGATGCTGCACTTGAGGATGTAAGAAAAGGCAAATACGGTCCGATTCCGCGTCAGCTTCAGAATAAGCATTTTGACGGTGAGGATGCAGAGGTTAAGGGTCAGTTTTATAAGTATCCGCATAATTACGAACATCATTGGGTAGAGCAGCAGTACCTTCCCGATATAATAAAAAATGCAAGGTATTATGTTGCAGGTAATAATAAAAATGAGCAGTCCTTTAAATTATATTGGGATAAAATTAAGGGCTCGGACTGAAAGTGAAAGTACCTGAGCTTTCGGGGGAGAAATGGATGAACTTTATAAGGAAATGGGGAATATAGTACCGTGACGAAAAAAGAAAGAGCCGAAAGGGCTGTTGAAATATTAAAGGAATTGTATCCTGAAGCAATTTGCTCGCTTAACGCGTCAAATCCGTTTGAGCTGCTTGTTGCGGTAAGGCTTTCTGCACAATGCACGGATGCAAGGGTAAATATTGTTACACCTGCACTTTTTGCCAGATATAAAACTCTTGAGGATTATGCGAATGCAGATGTTAAAGAGGTTGAAAAATACATACATTCCTGTGGCTTTTATAAGAACAAGGCAGAATCCATAGTCGGAATGGCACAGAAAATTTTGAGTGATTTCGGCGGTGAAGTGCCTGATAATATTGATGATTTGATAACGCTTCCGGGCGTGGGAAGAAAAACGGCAAATCTTATTGTTGGTGATGTTTACGGCAAGGAAGCAATTGTTGTTGATACACATTGTATCAGAATAACAAACCGTATAGGTCTTGTTGCGGAAAAAGACCCTAAAAAGATTGAGTTTGCTCTTAAAAAAATTATTCCTGCAGATGAAGGCTCTGATTTCTGCCACAGAATCGTTCTTTTCGGCAGAGATGTTTGCTCTGCAAGAAAGCCGCTTTGCAGTGAATGCATAATGAATGAAATTTGCAAACAGGTTGGAGTTAAATAATTAATGAATTCAAATATAATTTTAATCGGTATGCCCGGTTCGGGTAAATCAACTTGCGGCGTGCTTGCAGCAAAAGCATTGCTTAAAAATTTTTTTGATACGGATTTGCTTATTCAGAATCTTGAAAACAAAAGGCTTCAGGAAATTATTGATGAAAAGGGTATTGCCTATTTTGAGAATGCCGAGGAAACTGCTATTTTATCTCTTAATATTCAGGGCACTGTTATTGCAACAGGCGGCAGTGTTATATACAGTGAAAAGGCAATGCAGCATTTGCAGAAGCTCGGTAAGATAATATATCTTCATCTTGATTATAAAACAATGGAAAACCGTATAAGCAATATAACAACAAGAGGTGTTGTGCTTCGCTGCGGCAGCACATTGCTTGATATGTATAATGAAAGGCTTCCGCTTTATAAAAAATATGCACGGGAAACCATTGTCTGCGATAAAAATACTGTTGAAGAAACAGTTGAAAAAATTGTTGCTGCAGCAAATAAAATTTAGGCTTGAATATATATAACCCTTTGTGTTATTATATAGAATAATATTTAAGTAAACGGAGGAATTACTATGAACGAATACGGTGCAAAATTTGTTAAAGAAGGCTTAACCTTTGATGATGTGCTTCTTATACCTGCGGAAAGCGATGTTCTGCCTAACGCGGTTGATTTATCAACAAACTTAACAAAGGATATTAAGCTTAATATTCCTCTTATGACCTCTGCTATGGATACTGTTACAGAATCCAATATGGCTATTGCCATTGCAAGAGAAGGCGGCATTGGCGTTATACATAAGAATATGACGATTGAGGATCAGGCAACAGAGGTGGATAAGGTTAAAAGATCCGAAAACGGTGTTATTACAAATCCTTTCTTCCTTTCACCGCAGAATACTGCACTTGATGCCGAGAAGCTTATGAGAAAATACAAGATAAGCGGTGTTCCGATTTGTGAGGAGGACGGCACACTTGTTGGTATTCTTACAAACCGTGATATGAGATTTATGACAGATTATGATGTGAAAATTGCTTCTGTTATGACTCCTAAGGATAAGCTTGTTACCGGCAGTGCAGGTATGACTCTTGAGGATGCTAAAAAGGTACTTATGGCATCTAAGGTTGAAAAGCTCCCTCTTGTTGATAAAAACGGCAGACTCACGGGTCTTGTAACAATAAAGGATATTGAAAAAAGCTTTAAATATCCGAATACTGCTCGTGATAAAGAGGGCAGACTTCTTTGTGCAGCAGCACTTGGTGTTACAAACGATGTGCTTGACCGTGCAAAGGCTCTTGCAGATGCACAGGTTGATGCTTTTATTCTTGATTCTGCTCACGGTCATTCCGAAAATATTATCAAAGCAGTTGCAAAAGTAAAAAATGCATTCCCGAATATTTCTCTTATTGCAGGTAATGTTGCCACTGCTGAGGGTACAGAGGCTCTTATTAAAGCAGGTGCTGATGCAGTAAAAGTTGGTATAGGACCCGGTTCTATTTGTACAACACGTGTTGTTGCAGGTATTGGTGTTCCGCAGATTACCGCTATTTATGACTCGGCTGAAATGGCAGATAAATACGGTATTCCGATTATTGCAGACGGCGGTATTAAATACAGCGGTGAAATTGTTAAGGCAATTGCAGCAGGCGGAAGTGTTGTTATGGTTGGTTCACTGGTTGCAGGCTGTGAGGAATCACCGGGAGAAATCGAAATTTATCAGGGTCGTCAGTTCAAGGTTTACCGCGGTATGGGTTCACTCGGTGCTATGAACAAGGGCTCTGCTGACCGTTATTTCCAGAACGGCACAAAGAAATTTGTTCCGGAAGGTGTTGAGGGCCGTGTGCCTTATAAGGGACCTGTTGGTGATACCGTTTATCAGATGATGGGCGGTCTTCGTTCGGGTATGGGTTATGTTGGTTGCCACAATATCAGCGAGCTTCGCACAAATGCTAAGTTTATCAAAATTACAGGTGCAGGTCTTGTTGAAAGCCATCCGCATGATGTTCATATCACGAAGGAAGCTCCGAACTATTCAGGCAATAAATAAGATTAATATTTAAATTTTATAAATTTGCGGCATTAAATGATAGTGTTAAAAAAATACTATCATTTAATGCTTTTTTGTGTTATGATAACAATATACATCTATAGAGGTTGATTTTATGTCTGAAAGAAAGCAGCGACTGAAGCTGCGATGGCAGAAGTTTAAAAGATTTTTAAAGCGTAATATGACACCAACCTGGGCAAAGCATTTCAGCTATCAGGTTATTTCTTTTATAATTTCGGTTTTTATGGTTATCGGCGTTGCAGAATACGCCGTTACGAAAAGCTATGATGAAAGGAAGCTGAGTTTTGTGGAAAATTTTACGATAACAGCACATTCAGGTTCGTTTGATACAGTTGAAAACAGTCTTGATTTTGTGCAGGCTGCAATTAACAATAATGTGGAGGTTGTGGAGCTTGATGTAAGGCAAAGACCGAACGGAACACTTGTTATGGCCCATGATATTGTTATAACAAATAATGACGGTGTGCCTATAGCAGATGCATTTGAGATTCTTAAAGGAACAAGCATTCTTATTAATCTTGATATAAAAGAAACAAGAACGCTCAATGCTCTTCACGATTTGCTTGTTGAATACGAACTTTACGGCAATGCATTTTTAACGGGAATTGAAAGTGCTGACGTTGATGCAGTTAAAGAATCTACATGCGCCGATCTGGATTTTTACCTTAATTGTCAGCCGTCAAGAATGAGAATTTTTACAGAGGATTACAGAGCTAAGTTGCTTCAAACGCTTGAGGGAACAGGAGCGATAGGTGTAAACTGCAACTATAAATATGCAGGAGGTCAGCTTTCCGAGCTGCTGCACGAAAACGGTTATAAGCTCTCCGTGTGGACTGTCAATAAGCAGAAGGATATGAAGCGTGTTCTGCTGCTTAAGCCTGATAATATAACAACAAAGCAGTATGATTTGCTGCTTTCAACAATAGATAATTGGGGTAACTGATATGACGAATGCCGAATATATAAAAGCAATAGAAATGCGTACCTCAAGAAGAAGCTATAAAAGTATCAGTCTGGATAAGGATACAGTGTCAATCATAAAGGATATGGTTGATTATGTTAACGGCAAGGCAAATCTCAATTTTGTTTTTATTGAAGATGCGTCCTTTGCCTTTAACATCTTCTCCGGTAAATTTTCCGCAATTGCTGTTTGCGGACCCGATACAATAGCGGCACGTGAGGACTGCGGTTATTACGGGGAAACAATCGTTCTTCAGTGTGCATATCATGGGCTTGGAACGTGTTGGGTTTCAAGCACCTATAATGAAAACAAAATGCTTGAAGCACTTGATTTGCCTAAAAAGGTTCGCCTTTACTGTGTTATTACAATAGGCTTTGTTCATGCAAAGAAAAGTCTTAAAGAAAATATGTTTTATAAAGCCACGCATAAAACCAGCAAACCGTATCAAAAAATGTTTGAGGTATGTGAGAAAAAACTGCCTGAGCATTTTGAATATGCAATGCAGCTTGTTGAAGTAGCTCCGAGTGCGGTGAACCGTCGCCCCGTAAAGTTCAGATATGAAAACGGTGTTGTTTCTGCATCAGTTGATGAGCCGTATTCGGATAAAAGCATTGATTTCGGAATTGCCAAACTGCACTTTCAGCTTGGTGCATCGGCAAAGGGGGTCAAAGGGGAATGGATAGACGGAAGTTTTGTTACAGATAATAACCGCGTTTTGAAATTTCCTAATGTGAATTTAAACTCAAATAATGAAGAAGGAGATTCTGAAAATGAGTAAAGCAGAAAAGAAGAAATGGAGCATAGGTAAAAAAGTGGTTGTGATTATTTTAGCTGTAATATTTGTACTTTTGGCAGCAGCAGTAACAGGTGGATTGGTTTATCTTCACAGCTATTGCCAAACAAAAGATTACAATATTATCAGCACTGCCGACATCACGGACAAGGAAGTAACTCTTATTGCACACAGAGGCTTCAGTGCAGTAGCACCTGAAAATACGGCACCTGCATTTCAGGAGGCAGGGCTTGCAGGCTTTGGCGCTGCAGAATGTGATATTTACCGTACGAAGGACGGCAAATGGATCATTCATCACGATTCCCATACATACAGAATGATGGATAAATCAGCATATGTTGAAAAGCTTACATATGATGAAATTATGGAATATACATATGACAACGGCTCCAATATTGCAAACTATCCGGAGCTTAAGGTTTGCACGCTTGAACAATATCTTGATATTTGTAATCAATATGATATGATTCCTGTTATTGAGCTTAAAGGTGCCAATAATACAGAGCACTATGATGAAATTGTGACAAGTGTTGAGGAAAGAGGTTTAACAGATAAGGTTGTTTATATTTCTTTCCATCTTGATAATCTTAAAAAGCTGAGAGAGCTTTCAGAAGATTCAACACTCTATTATCTTGTTCATACAATTGATGAACAGGCAATTAATGATGCACTTTCACTCGGAGGAAAATGCGGAATTGATTTTAACGGTAACAGAGAGGCAAATACAAAAGAAATCATTCAGCAGTGTTTTGATAAGGGTCTTCTTATGGGAGCATGGACAATTGATACACCTGAGGCACTTAATCGCATGCTTGATTGCGGTGTAACCCTTATTACAACAAATGCAATTAGACCTTGATTATACTTATTGCAAGGCACGGAAATGAAATAAGCGGATTCAGAGGCGGCTGGAGCCACTTCGATCTTGATGATACGGAAGTAGTACAGTAGATTCCTGTTGTGATATTGTTAAAATAGAAATATAAAAGCACCGAAGATTTTTCTTCGGTGCTTTTGTTTAGCAATACGTTATTATTTATCGTTCTTTTCTGCTAACTTTTCAGGTGAGCCGCAGCACTTTTTATATTTTTTGCCGCTGCCGCAGGGACAAAGATCATTAGGACCGATCTTCTTGCCTTTTCTTACAGGCTCTGCCTTAACACTGTCATCTCCGCCTGCGGATGTTGCAGTTACCTTCGCAACCGCTTTTCTTTCAACATCCTCACGTCTTCTCGGAATGCTTGTAAGCATCATTTTTACAGTGTTTTCACGAATTGTTGCAGTCATTTCATCAAACATATCATATGATTCGTTTCTGAAAGCAACAACAGGATCCTGCTGTGCATAGGAACGAAGGTGAATACCCTCTTTAAGATCATCCATTGCATCAATGTGCTCCATCCAAAGCATATCAACATTGCGCAGAAGAACCATCTTTTCAAATTCGCCGTAAAGCTCATCGCCAAGCATAGCACGCTTGTCTTCAAGAATCTTATGACCTCTTTCTTTAAGCGTTTCGGCAATATCGTCAACGGAAAGCTCATCTGTGTTTTCAAAATCGTCTTCCTTAACAAGCCAGCCTTTGTATTTTTCTTTCAGACCGTTTATATTCCAGTCTTTCTTATCGGCATCCTTTGCACAGTAAATGTTGATGTTTTCTTCAACACTTGAATCAAGCATATTGGCAATTCTGTCGGTTAAATCAATGCCGTCAAGGACCATGTTACGCTGCTTGTAAATAAGCTCTCTCTGGCGGTTCATAACATCGTCATACTGAAGAGTGTTTTTACGAATGCCGAAGTTTCGTCCCTCAACCTTACGCTGAGAGGATTCAACTGTTCTGGTAATCATCTTGCTTGTGATAGGCATATTTTCATCGTCGGAAAGCATGCCCATAATGGATTTCATTCTGTCTCCGCCGAAAAGACGCATTAAATCATCTTCAAGTGAAAGGTAAAACTGTGATTTACCGGGGTCACCCTGACGTCCGGAACGTCCTCTTAACTGGTTATCAATACGGCGTGAATCGTGACGTTCAGTACCGAGAATGAAAAGACCGCCTGCTTCTCTTACCTTTTCAGCTTCTTCTTTAATGTCATTCTTATACTTTGCTTCAAGCTCACGGAAAATCTTGCGGGCGTTCAGAATTTCCTCGTTATCTGTTTCACCGAAGCCTGTTGCTTCTGCAATAAGCTCATCGGTATACTGCATTTTTTTCATTTCCGATTTTGCAAGGAATTCCGCATTACCGCCAAGCATAATATCGGTACCACGGCCTGCCATGTTTGTTGCAATGGTAACAGCCCCAAGCTTACCTGCCTGCGCAATAATTTCAGCTTCTCGCTCATGGTTTTTAGCATTCAGAACATTATGCGGAATTTTTGCTTTTTTAAGAAGTTTTGAAAGAATCTCACTCTTTTCAATGCTGATTGTGCCCACAAGTATCGGCTGACCTTTTTCGTGACACTCCTTAATCTGCTCTATAGCATTAAGGAATTTTCCGCGTTCTGTCTGAAAAATAACATCGGGCATATCCTCTCGGAGAAGCGGTTTGTTTGTAGGGATTTCAACAACATCAAGCTTGTAGATTTCATTGAATTCGGGAGCCTCTGTTGAAGCGGTACCTGTCATACCCGAAAGCTTGCCGTAAAGGCGGAAGTAGTTCTGGAAGGTAATTGTTGCAAGCGTTTTGCTCTCATGCTCAACCTTAACATTTTCCTTAGCTTCAAGTGCCTGGTGCAGACCGTCATTATAACGTCTGCCAAGCATAATACGACCCGTAAATTCGTCAACAATAAGTACCTGACCGTCTTTAACAACATAATCAATATCACGGCGCATAACGCCTGTTGCCTTGATGGCCTGATTGATATGGTGGAGCAGCGTGGTATTTTCCATATCCATAAGATTTTCAATACCAAAACGCGCTTCGGCTTTCTTTACACCGCTCTGTGTAAGTGTTGCAGTTTTTGCTTTTTCGTCAACAACATAGTCACCGTCATAGGTTTCCTCAGTGTCCTTCTTTTCGTCCATCTGGGCAACCTTAACCATTTTAAGGCTTTTGGCAAATTCATTTGCACGCCTGTACATATCGGTAGACTGATCGCCTTTACCGCTGATGATAAGAGGTGTTCTTGCCTCGTCAATAAGGATAGAGTCTACCTCGTCAACTATGGCAAAGGCATGCTCTCTTTGCACTTTCTGTGCTTTATACTGCACCATATTGTCACGAAGATAGTCAAATCCCATTTCGTTATTTGTGCCGTAGGTAATATCGCAGTTATACGCTTCTTTTCTTTCATCATTGTTTTTTTCGTGAATGATAAGCCCTGTTGAAAGACCGAGGAAACGGTAAAGCTTACCCATCCATTCACAGTCACGCTTAGCAAGGTAATCGTTTACGGTAACAATGTGAACACCGTTTCCCGTAAGTGCGTTGAGATATGCAGGAAGTGTTGCAACAAGCGTTTTACCTTCACCTGTTTTCATTTCTGCAATTCTGCCCTGATGAAGAACAATACCGCCTATAATTTGTACCTCAAAGTGCTTCATTCCAAGCACACGCCATGCACCCTCACGGCACACCGCAAATGCATCGGGAAGAATGTCATCAAGCGTTTCGCCGTCTGCAAGTCTGCCCTTGAGGATTGCGGTCTGGGCAACAAGCTCCTTGTCATCCATTGCCTGATATTTGCTTTCAAGCTCAAGCACCTTGTCTGAAATTTTTTTAATCTTTTTTACCTCTTTTGCGGAGTAATCTCCGAAAAGTGCAGTAAGAAATTTATTTGCCATTATTTCACCTCGTAAATTCGGTAAATTTTAAAACTAAAATATACTAACATAAATTTTGTGTTGTGTCACTATCAATTAACTAAAAGACATCATTTTTTTTATTGCTGTTAAAGCACCGCCTGAAACGGCATCTTCTGAAGATTCTGTAAAGGTAAACACTAACCTGTCTTTTTTCTGCTCCAATGACAGCGTTATTTCAACTGCTTCATCCTTCATAACTGCTTCATTGATACCTTTTGTTAAAACTGCAAGGTTGCTGTTGAGCCATGCATCGTCTGTGATGCCTTTTGCAAGCTCAAGCATACCGGCAAGCCCTGAATACTGCTCAAGCAGATTTTCCGTGTAATCGGACGCTACCTTTGATAAATCCTTGTTTTTTACGGAGAGGGTTACTGTTTGTCCGTCTGTATCAATTTCCTTGATTTCATATGTCAGATTTTCAAACATTGCTATACCGAGCTTTTTAAACTGATCTTTTTTTGAGGCATAGGTCAGGATTATATCAAGTGTTGTTGAATCAACATATGTTTTTACTGTCTTTGTATCAAATGTTTTTAATGCTTCAAAAACAACATCAACAGTTTTGGTTATATTTTTTTCTGTAAGCTTATTATTTGGAGCTGAAGAACAAGCACAAAAGGTTGATGCTATCATTAAAATTACTAAAGCTATTGAAATGACTTTTTTCATAATCTTTTCTCCTTTGTGAATAGTTAAAACTATTATATATCTTAATTATCTGTTTTTCAATATTAAGGATATAAAAAATCAATAAATAATTGCATATTTAATACATATATGGTATAATTATCAAAATTATCTCTATATATTGATAAGATTCGCCAATT
>CAJTMQ010000001.1:40803-75708 GCA_910577215.1 uncultured Eubacterium sp.
GACTTTTACATTAAAAAATGTTTTGATGTGATGAAGAAAACACTTGGAAACGGTATAAATCGTTTATAAAATGCCTGTTTTACGGGTATCTTAATTAGATACACGGGTTTTGTTATTATTGATAAAATTAGGAAGTGCATTCTGCACTGTTCAGATAACTACGTGATGTAAAGCATATCTGTTTCGGAATGATATTATGAAAGCATTTATAAAAAAATGGCTTAGGCCTATAAAATTTAAAAGACTTTTTGACATTTTTTTGTCCCTTTTTGCATTGATTATTCTTTCGCCGCTTTTTCTTATCATATGCATAATCAATTTTTTAACACCGGATACAAGGGTGTTTTTCAGCCATGAAAGGCGCGGCAGAAGGGGGAAGCCGTTTAAAATATATAAGTTTCAGACGATGAAAAACAACACCCCGAACTGTGCTACGGGAGAGCTTGAAAATCCTGAACAATATATTACAAAATTGGGGCGCATACTTCGTAAAACAAGTCTTGACGAGCTTCCTCAGCTTTGGAATATTCTTAAAGGGGATATGAGCTTTGTGGGTCCGCGCCCGCTTATTTCAAGTGAAATAAGAGCACACAGAATGAGACTTGAATACGGTGTTTACCGTTTCAGACCCGGGCTTACAGGTCTTGCGCAGATAAAAGGAAGAGATAATATTTCTCTTATGAAAAAAATGAAGCTGGATAAGTTATATTGTGACAACTGGAGTATTAAAATGGATATAGCAATACTTTTTCAATCTGTTTTGGTATGTATACGTCAGGATGGTTTTCACGAGGGAATTTATCACCGCAGGTAATTGTAAATTTATCAAAAAATAGTAATACGGAGCGTATTTTGTTTTATGGAAAGAAAATTTATTGACGGATATTCGGAATGGCAGGCTAATCCTGAAATTGTAGGCGTAAACAGGCTGCCGCACCATGCAACGCTTATGCCTTATAATAATTTTAAAGAAGCTGAAGCCTGTAACAGATATGAATCTTCACGCTGCAAGCTTTTAAACGGTAAATGGAGATTTAAACTCTATAAGAATTATGCATATAAGCCCACTGATTTTGCGCAGCCGCACTATGATTCTCATAATTGGGACAGTATTCAGGTTCCGGGCTCGTGGACTATGCAGGGATACGATCAGAATCAGTATTGCAATGTCCGCTATCCGTGGGAGGGAAGCGAGGATATATGTCCTCCGAATGCACCTACGAATCATAATCCTGTTGGTTGCTATCTCAAAAGAATCCATATAAATAAGGATATGCTTGAAAAGCGTGTTGTGCTTTGCTTTGAGGGCGTTGAATCGGCATTTTATCTTTATATAAACGGTGAAAGAATCGGCTACAGCGAATCAACCTTTAACAGAAGTGAGTTTGACATCAGCAAGTATCTTGTTGAGGGGTCCAATGTTATAGGTGTTGAGGTTTATCGCTGGTGTACGGGCTCATGGCTTGAATGCCAGGATATGTGGAGAATGGCAGGTATTTTTCGTGATGTTTATATTTATACTACAGAGCGTGAATATATCCGTGATTTTATCATTAAAGCAGAGCCTAATGAAACCTTCAAGGACGGTTATTTTGAGGTGCTTGTTAAAACGAACGGCACTTATGAAGCGTTGACAATAGATTTGAATATTCTTGATGCAGAGGGCAATATGGTAGCTCTTGACAGCCAGTATGCGGAAGAGGACAATATTACGGATTTAAGGGCAATTGTTACCGATGCGCAGATGTGGAGTGCTGAAAATCCTTATCTTTATACATTGGTGCTGACTCTTAAATATAATGGTACACCTATTGAATATATAAGCTCAAAATTTGGTTTCAGAAAGGTTGAAATCAAAAACGGCATCATTCATTTTAATGGCAAAAGAATTGTATTCAAGGGTACAAACCGCCATGAATTTGACTGCCGTACAGGCAGATATATCACGGAAGAAGTTATGGTTTCCGATATTCTTCAGATGAAGAAAAATAATATAAATGCCGTTCGCACATCTCATTATCCGAATTGCCCGAGGTGGCTGGAGCTTTGTGATGAATACGGTCTTTATGTTATTGATGAAAACAACATGGAAACGCATGGTACAAACTGGTCTAAAATTATAGGCTGTCCTCAGATACCGGGCTCAAGACCGGAATGGGAAAAGGCTTGTATGGACAGAATCAAGGCTCTTTATAACCGTGATAAAAACCATACCTGTGTTGTTTGCTGGAGTCTTGGAAATGAAAGCCTCGGCGGCGAGATTCCCAAGAAAATGTATGATTGGATTAAGGATGCGGACGAAAGCAGATTTATTCATTTTGAATGTCATCGTGATCCGAATGAAAAATTCCTTTCGGATATTCAGTCCAAAATGTATGCAAAGCCGGATGAGTGTGAGGAATATGCTGTAACCGGCAGGGATAAAAGGCCGTTTATTCTTTGTGAATACACGCATGCAATGGGGAATTCCTGCGGTTCAACAGATGAATACACAGCACTCTGGGATAAATATCCGTGCCTTCAGGGCGGTTTTGTCTGGGATTGGGTTGATCAGAGCATCTTAACAACAGATGAAAACGGTGAGGAATATCTTGCTTACGGCGGAGACTTCGGGGAAAGTCCGCACGATGGTCATTTCTGCGGCAACGGACTTTTGTTTGGAGACAGAAAACCTACACCTAAGCTTTACGAAATTAAAAAGCTTTATCAGAATGTATCCTTTAATGCAATTGATGCTGAAAAAGGTGTAATAGAAATTAAAAACAAATTTATGTTCACAAATTTAAGTGAATTTGAGTTTTATTGGTGCCAGTGCTCTGATAAAGGTATTTTCCGTGAGGGAACTGTGGATTTGAATATTGAGCCCGGCAGCAAGGCTGTTGTTGATCTTGAGCTTAATAAGCTTACAAGAACAGAATGGTATCTTAATTTAGAGCTTCGCACAAAGGACGCTTCACGTTGGGCAGAGGCAGGTCATATTATTGCTGAAGAGCAGTTTGTAATTAACGAGTTTGAAAACACATATGATGAGCTTGAAGAGTCAGCAGAGCTTTTGGTATCAGACACATACGGTTCGCTTCGTATCAGAACAGATGATGTAGATATCCGCTTTGAAAGAAGAGAGAGGAATCAGCTTTGCTCCATTAAGGTTGGCGGAGAGGAATTGCTTACATCACCGGTTCGTCTTAACTTCTGGCGTGCATTAACAGATAATGACCGAGGCAGCCGTGCAGGCAGCCGTCAGGGATGCTGGAGGGATGCAGGTAACACCCCCGGAATCTACAATAATACAAAGTTCAGTATTGACGGCTATAAGATATTGGATGGCGGCAAAAAGGTTATTGTTAACTGCAGTGCCGTTATCTGCACGCAGCCTGAATCAAAGGCATTGATTATTTATACAATCACTTCAAAGGGTATAGAAGTTTATCTTCAGTTTTTCCCGAATGCCGCTCTTCCGGAAATTCCTGAGGTTTCCATGCTGTTTGAGCTTCCGGGTGATTTTGAGGATGTTACCTATCTCGGAGAAGGTCCTTATGAAAATTATATAGACCGCAGAAACGGCACTAAAATCGGTGTTTACAGTACAACTGTTACAGATATGTACACGGATTATCTCAAACCGCAGGAATGTGCAAACAGAACAGGAGTAAGATATGCAACGCTTGTTGGTAAAAAGAAAGCATTTACTCTTGTAGCTGAGCCTGTTATGGAATTTAATGCAAGTCATTATTATCCGAATGAAATTGAGAATGCGTGGCATAGAAAAGAACTTCCCGAAAGTCATAAGACCGTTGTCCGTGCTATAGCACGTCAGCAGGGTGTTGGCGGATATGACAGCTGGGGAGCGAAGTGCAATGAAAAATTTATGAATAAAACAGACAAAACATATCGTTTGAAATTCCAAATCAGGTTCTAATATGTTTTTAGGCAAATATTAAGAAATAGTAAGAAAAATGTTTTTCTCTTGACTTTTTAAATTATTGGTATTATATTTACATTTACGATATTTTATTAAACAATTTTATTTTTATAGTTGATTCAGAGGAAATTTGATTATGAAATCACTTAAAGAAACAATCATGACAAAGGCTGTTAAAGAAGCAGTAAAATATGCCAGAAAGGATTTTGAGGCAAATGCACCTAAAATTCTTTCGCTTCTTGAAAAGGCTGATGTTAAAAAGGTTAACAGAAGCACATATGCAGGTCTTCACAAGGTACTTGATGATCCGAATAATAACTGGATGAAATTTGCAAAGAGTCTTGCGTGTGATACTGACATTGATGTGCTTATGAAGCTTATTCCGCCAATGATGAATGTTGCAATCAACAGCTATTCAATAAGAATGAAAAGTATTGAAAAATATGATTGCAATGTTCCTTGGGCAATTCTTATGGATCCTACTGCTGCCTGCAATCTTAAATGTACAGGCTGCTGGGCTGCCGAATACGGCAATAGGAGCCAGCTTACATATGATGATCTTGCAAGAATCATTTCACAGGGCAAAGAACTTGGCACATTTATGTATCTTTATACAGGCGGTGAGCCAACAATAAGAAGGGCAGATTTAATGCGCCTTTGCCGTGAAAATCCGGATTGTATATTTATGAGCTTCACCAACGGAACTCTTATTGATGACAGCTTTGCTGATGAAATAGGCGAGGTCGGCAACTTCCTTCCTGCTTTCTCAATTGAGGGTTACGAGGAGGAAAATGATTTTCGCCGAGGCAACGGTACCTTTGAAAAATGTACTGCTGCAATGAAGCGTCTGAAAGATCGTCATATTCCGTTTGGTGCATCTCTTTGCTACACAAGCAAAAATACGGATGTTCTTTCATCAGATGAATATATGGATTGGCTTATTGATCAGGGTGTTAAATTTGCATGGTTCTTTACATATATGCCAACAGGCAACGGAGCTGTAACCGAGCTTATGGTTTCACCTGAGCAGCGTGCAACAATGTATAAAAAAATGCATGAATGGCGTCATACAAAGCCGATTTTTGCTCTTGATTTCTGGAATGACGGTGAATATGTTCAGGGCTGTATAGCCGGAGGACGTCATTACTTCCACATAAATTCCAATGGTGACTGTGAGCCTTGTGCATTTGTTCACTATTCAAATGTGAATATCAAAGAATGCTCTGTGCTTGATGCTCTCAGAAGTCCGTTGTTTATGGCGTATAAAAGAAATCAGCCGTTCAATAATAATATGCTTCGTCCGTGTCCGGTGCTTGATAATCCGGGAGCTATCAGCAAAATGGTGCATGATACAGGTGCTTATTCAACAGAAATGAGTAATCCTGAGGCTGCAAATGCACTGTTTGACAAAACTATTGCTGCTGCGAAGGCATGGAAGGTTAAGGCAGATGAACTCTTTGACCGTGATGAGTACATTGCAAAGCATGTTAAGGATGAAAATATGTATAATTTTGAAAAATCAGATGAAGAAAGAGAGTTTTCGGAATTTGAAAAAACAGTTGATTAATCAGCAAAATAATAGTTAAACAAGGGCATACCGAAAGGTATGCCCATAAAGCATTATATAAAGGAGAAATAAATTTATGGATAGTGATTCTGTCCGATTAATAATTTTAATGGCTGTGCTTGTGCTTTTCAGCAGTTTTTTTTCATCTGCCGAAACAGCATTTTCCTCACTCAATAAGGTTAAACTGAAGGCAATGATGTCTTCAGGCAAAAATACAAGAAGAATTGAACGGGCACTTGCACTTTCCGAGGATTATGATGTTGTGCTTTCAACAATATTAATCGGAAACAATCTTGTAAATATTGCCTGTACATCAATTTCAACTCTTGTGTTTACAGGCTTTTTCGGAGAAAATCTCGGCACAACACTTTCAACAATTGTAATGACCGTTATTGTTCTTATTTTCGGCGAG
This sequence comes from uncultured Eubacterium sp., assembly GCA_910577215.1. Taxonomy (GTDB): domain Bacteria; phylum Bacillota; class Clostridia; order Oscillospirales; family Acutalibacteraceae; genus Eubacterium_R. Next base: position 46,705 of record CAJTMQ010000001.1, read on the forward strand.
GTTACGCCAAAGCAGATTGCAAAGGAAAAGGCAGAAACCTATGCAATTATCGTTGAACCCGTAATTAAATTTTTTATTGTTGTTTTCAGCCCGCTTAATTTGTTTTTCAGAGTCTGGTCCAGGCTTATAGGCAAGTTCTTTGGACTTAACAAAATAAGCACTGTAACGGAAGAGGAATTAAAATCATATGTAAATGAAGCCCATTCAGGCGGGGAGATTGATGAAAATGAATCCAAGCTTATACGCTCGTCAATAGAATTTGATGATATTGATGTTTCGGATATTTTAACTCCGCGTGTGGATGTTGCAGCGATAGACAAGTATTCGCCGTTTTCCGAAATAGAGAAGGTGTTCAAGGAAAGCAATTTCAGCCGCCTTCCTGTTTATATTGAGGATGTAGACCATATTGTGGGGGTTATTCATCATCGTGATTTTGAAGCGGCAAGGGATCGCAATTTAAAATCTTTACGCACAATTTTAAAGCCTGTGCCAACTGTTTCACCCGATACTAAAATTTCAAAGCTGCTTCGTATTCTGCAAAAGAATAAAACACATCTTGCCGTTGTTGTTGATGAATTCGGCGGAACAGAGGGTATAGTTACGCTTGAGGATATCCTTGAAGAGCTTGTTGGTGAAATCTGGGATGAGCACGACGAGGTTTCTGTTGATATAGAAAAGATTTCTGATTCCGAATTTATAGTGGACGGCTCGGCATCATTGGAGAATTTCTTTGAATTTTTTAATGTTTATGAGGAATGTGATGTTTCAACCGTTAATGGTTGGGTTATGATGCAAACGGATAAAATTCCGGAGGCTGAAGATGCTTTTGAATTTGAAAATCTTGAAGCTGTTGTGCTTTCTACGGATGGAAAGCGTGCAGATAAAATTAAAATTACAGTAAATAAGACAGAGGATACGGATAATGTTTCTGAATAAAAGGAAGCAATTTAATAGCAGTGGTTATGATTTTATTATTGCAGGGCTGGGAAATCCCGGTTCCAAGTATGAGATGACACGTCATAATGCCGGATTCCTTGCAGTTGATTTGTTTGCAATCAAAGAAGGGGTCAGTATTAAAAAACTGAAATTTCATTCACTTGTGTGTGATGTTAAAATCGGCGGTAAGAAGTGCCTTTTAATGAAACCGCAGACCTTTATGAACAATTCGGGGGATGCGATAGGAGAAGCCGCAAGGCTTTACGGAATTCCGCCTGAGAAGGTTATTATCATTTCTGATGATATATCACTTGATGTGGGTAAAATCAGGATAAAACGCAAAGGCTCGGCAGGAGGGCACAACGGTCTAAAAAGTATAATAGCTCAGCTTGGCACTGAAAACTTTCCGCGAATTAAGATTGGCGTGGGCAAAAAACCAAGTGCTGATTATGATCTTGTTGATTGGGTGCTCGGCAGATTTCCAAAGGCACTTGAAGCTGATTTGAAAACGGCTCTTGAAAATACTGCTGCGGCAATTCCGCTTATGGTCGGCGGAGAAACAGATAAAGCAATGAATTTGTTTAATTCATAAAATAAAAAAGGAAAATGTATATGTCTTGCTTTTCAAAAATATTTGAAAAGAGCAATGAATTTATAAGCCTCGGCAAAAGCATAAACCCGGAGGGTATGCCTGTCGGGGCAACAGGTGTGTCTGATTCGGTAAAGGCACATTTAATTCATTCTCTGATGGAAATAAAACAGAATAAGGCACTTATCATAATGCCTGATGAAGCATCTGCCGTAAGAATGAGTGAAAATCTCGGCGCAATTCAGGCAGGCGTGCTTTTTTATCCCGCCCGTGAGTTTACCTTTCAGCAGGTTGCAGGTGTTTCGCATGAGTTTGAGCATATCCGCCTTGGTGTGCTTTCAAAAATAATTAACGGTGATTACCGTGCAGTTGTCTGCTCTGCCAATGCCGCCTGTCAGAAAACGATGCCGCCTGATGAATTGAAATCACTTTCTCTTGAAATATCAGATGGTGATGTTATTGATATAGAGCAAATAGCATCAAAGCTTGTTTCGGCGGGATACAGCCGCTATGATCAGGTAGACGGCACATCGCAGTTTGCGGTGAGAGGCGGAATTATTGATATTTTTCCGCCGGGAGCGTCAGAACCGGCAAGAATCGAACTCTGGGGGGATACTGTAGACGGTATTTCATCCTTTGATATTGCAACGCAGAGAAGAACAGGTACTTTGAATAAAATAGATATTATTCCTGCTACAGAGGTACTTTTCAAATCAAATAAAAAATTCGCTGCGTGCATAGATGAGCTTGCCGCTTCTCTTAAAGGGAAAGCAATAAAGGCAAGAGAGAATCTTTATGCAGATGCAGAGGTGCTTAAAAACGGCGGCTCACTGCCGTGTAATGACAAGTATCTGCCGCTTGCATACAACAGCAATGGTATTTTTGATTATACCGAGGAGCTTCTGTTTGTCTGCGAAAGCGGAAAAATAAAGGAAAAGGTCAATAATCAGCAAAAGCTGATGGATGAGCAGATTAAATGGTATCTTGAAAGCGGAAATCTTTGCAAGGGTATTGATAAATTCACACTTGATTTTGATGAGCTTAAGAATATTTATTCTGATCACGGTGCAGTGTATCTTGATTCGCTTCCGAGAGGCTCGTTTGATACACCTGTTGCACATCTTTCCTCTTTTACCGTTCAGAGCTTTAATGCGTGGAACGGCACAATGGAGCAGCTCAGTGAGGATATTAAGCCGCTTTATGATAAAAACTATGCAATATGCATTATGGCAGGCACAACAAGGGCCGGCAAGGCACTTGCCTATGATTTGAACGAGCTTGGAATGAATGCGGTTTTCTGTGAAAATATGCCGAGCGAATTTCAAAAGGGAGTTGTAACCGTAATTAACGGCTCTCTTAACTGGGGCTTTCAGCTTTCGGATATTTCATTTGCACTTATCACTCATGTTAAAGCTTTTCAGAAAAAGAAGAAAAACAGGGCTATTAATTCCAAAAATGCAATACATTCTCTTGATGAACTTTCAGTGGGTGATTATATTGTTCACAATGTGCACGGAATAGGAATTTTTGAAGGGATTCACGCGCTGGAGCTGAATAAAGTAAAAAAAGATTATATTAAAATTTCCTATGCCAAGGGTGATACCCTTTATGTGCCTGTTACGCAGCTTGATCTTGTTTCAAAGTATATCGGTCCGCGGGAGGACAGCAATGTTAAAATAAATCGCCTGGGCGGAAGCGAATGGAAAAAGGCGAAAGCGAGGGTACGTTCTTCGGTTAAGGATATGGCCAAGGAGCTTATTGCACTTTATGCCAAGCGTATGAGCACCAAGGGGCACGCCTTTTCAGAGGATACTGATTTACAGCGTGACTTTGAGCTCAGATTTGCATATGAGGAAACGGATGATCAGCTTCGCAGTGCGGCTGAAATTAAAGGCGATATGGAACGCAGCGCACCTATGGATAGGCTGCTTTGCGGTGATGTTGGATTCGGAAAAACAGAGGTTGCACTCCGTGCGGCCTTCAAATGTGTTTCGGAAAGCAAGCAGTGTGCCATTCTTGTGCCCACAACGGTGCTTGCAATGCAGCATTTCAACACGGCAAAAAGCAGAATGGAAGCATATCCCGTAAGAATTGAAATGATTTCCCGTTTTGTTTCTGCCAAGAAGCAAAAGCAGATTTTGCAGGATCTTGAAGAGGGCAAGGTTGATTTGCTTATAGGAACACATCGAATTATAAGCAAGGATATAAAATTTAAGGATTTAGGGCTTTTGATTGTTGATGAGGAGCAGCGTTTCGGTGTTGCTCAGAAGGAAAAAATCAAAGAAAAATTCCCAAGGGTTGATGTTCTTACACTTTCGGCAACACCTATTCCGAGAACGCTGAATATGGCAATGAGCGGAATAAGAGATATGAGTTTGCTTGAGGAAGCCCCCGGTGACCGCCATCCTGTGCAGACATATGTTGTTGAATATGATTTCGGTGTGCTTGTTGAAGCAATGGAAAGAGAGCTTTCACGCGGCGGTCAGTGCTATTATCTTCATAACAATATTGAAACAATAGAGCATACCGCCGTAAGAATAAAAAAGGAGCTTCCCGATGCTAAGATAGGAATTGCCCACGGCAGAATGACCGAAGAGCAGCTGTCTGATGTATGGAGTCAGCTTATAAATGGCGAGATAGATATTTTAGTTTGCACAACCATTATTGAAACAGGTGTTGATGTTGCCAATGTAAACACACTTATTATTGAAAATGCAGACAGAATGGGTCTTGCCCAGCTTCACCAGATTAGGGGAAGAGTGGGCAGAAGCTCACGCCGCGCCTTTGCCTATTTAACCTTTACAAGGGGCAAGGAATTATCGGATATTGCAACGAAAAGGCTTGAAGCAATCAGGGAATATACCGAATTCGGATCAGGCTTTAAAATTGCAATGCGCGATCTTGAAATAAGAGGTGCCGGCTCAATTCTCGGCAACAGGCAGCACGGTCATATGGAGGCCGTGGGTTATGATATGTACCTGAAGCTTTTGAGTGAGGCTGTTGCAGAAGAGAAAGGTGAAAAATCCGAAGAAACCGAAGAGCAGGAATGCCTTATTGATTTGCCGATTGAAGCACATATTCCCGAGGATTATATTACCTCCACGCCGCAGAGGCTTTCCATGTATAAAAGGATTGCCGCAATCAGGTCTGATGCAGATGCAAATGATGTTTATGATGAGCTTGGAGATCGTTTCGGTGCTCCGCCCGAATCAATATGCGGTCTTGTTGAAATTTCTCTTTTGAGAAATGTTGCTGCAAAAATCGGTGTTTATGAAATTACGCAAAGAAACGGCTCAATTCTTCTTTATATGAAAGAGCCTGATATAAAATATGTTGTTGCACTGAATAAAGAAATGAAAGGCAGAGTTCTGCTTTCGGCGGCGAAGAAGGCTTATATTGCAGTTAAGCCTGATTATGAATCTCCGCTTGAAACCGTTCAGAAAACGCTTTCAATTATGAACAGTGTTTTCATCGAAAATGTATAATGTAAAACACCTCGGGGCATAATGCTTGTGAGGTGTTTTATATGTCATCAAATTCAAATGCAAAAAAAGGAAACAAAAATTTAAGAGCGTTGTTTTCCGTGATATGTATTTCTATTATTGCCCTTGGGCTTATTGTTTATTTCTCAACAAACTCAAATAATAAAACGGTTAATGAGCAAACCACTATTGAGGAAACAACACAGCCTGTTCAGAAAAGTGTTACAGTAGAAGATACAACGGCAGAAACAACAACAGAGGCTGAAAGTGAAACACAGCCGCAGACAACGGAGAGCACATCCATGGCTCTGCTTGATACAAACACTCCGTATAAAAGCTTTTATAAATATCCTATTACCGAATCGGTTTTAAGCGGATATACCGAGGAACTTGTTTATAACAAAACAATGGGTGATTACAGAAGTCATACCGCAGTAGATTTCAAGGCTGAATCCGGTGCTGCAGTTTATGCAATAAATGATGGTATTGTGCTTGATGTTTATAATGACAGTATGCTTGGAATGACGGTTGAAATAGACCACGGCGGAAAACTTGTTGCAAAATACAGCGGACTTGAGGTTGTCAATGTTTCAGAGGGTGATATGATTATGATTGGTTCAACAATCGGAACTCTCGGCAAGGTGCCGTTTGAAGCTTCGGCAGAAGCACATCTTCATTTTGAAACAAGGCTTGACGGTGATTATGTTAATCCGCTTGATGTTATGGGAAAAACTGAGTAATTAAATGAATATGCCTCTCCAAGGAGAGCCGTATATTAAAAAGCAGGGCTATGCTTAATCATAACCCTGCTTTTTGTTATTTAATAATCTGTTTATTTCTGCTTCTTTCGCAGTGAACGTGCGTTTTCATTTTTACTTATCTATTTCACGGTTGTCTGTTAATTCAACTATATAATCTAATGAAACATTATATAATTTTGCCAATACTATTAATCTATCTGCGGTTATTTCAGTTATTCCTTTTTCAATTTTTGAATACTGCTGTTGTGTCATATTCAGTATTTTTGCAATATCGGATTGCTTATAATCATTATCTTCTCTTAAATCTCTAAGTCTTCTATACATAAGTATCACCAATTTGCAAAATACTCTATGGTCAAATGTTAATATTTAACCATCACTATTATTTGTTTATTTCTCTTTTATTTGTTCTTTCTGTAATATAATCTACAGAAACATTATAAAAATCAGCTATTCTTATCAATACAGAAAGGGGAATATCATGTACTCCTCTTTCATATTTACCATAATAGCTTTCTTCCACACCAATGTTTGTTGATACATTTACCTGTGTTATGCCTTTTTCTTTTCTCAATTCTTTAATTCTTTTATACAACATTTTTATCACCATAATTAATTTTAACATTAAACAGTCTTGACAAAAGGTAAGATATTACCTATAATGTGAATAAAAGGTGAATTTTTACCTTTTATTAATAGAGGTGATGAAATGAAAAAAGAATACGTACAGAAGAAAGTTGAAAATTACAGTGCATATATGTTTCAGGAGATATTAGAAATAATATGGCATGCAAAATTTAATGCATCAGAGCTGAGTGAAACCACCGTAAGAAAATATAAGGAACTGATGGAATCACTCAACCATGATGCAAATCACATTAAATGTTATGAAATTACGGATACTTATATTGTTGAAGAAGGCTTCAACAATATAACAGATTAACTCAAAACGGTATATAATACATAGCTTATATATCCAACAAGCATAACAATGCCCTGCCAGCGATGGAATTTCTTGGATATAATTGTTGGAATAATTGCAATTGCAATTGCTGCAAGGCAAACAATCATATCTATTTCAACAGATGCTGCAGATACGGCAAGAGCACCTGTTCCCTTGCCCATTGAAACAAATGAGCAAATCGGAAGAATAAGTGTCAGGTCAATAATGTTTGCACCAAGAATGTTGCCGACAGAAAGTGAGCCCGCTTTTTTGCGGATTGCAGTAATTGTTGTAACAAGCTCAGGAAGAGATGTGCCTATTGCAATAGCAATAACGCTTATAATTCTCTGCGGAACATTAAGGCTTTCTGCAATTTTTGTTCCGTAGGTAACAAGAAGCTGGGCACCTATAACTGTGCCTGCTGCACCAACAAGGAAAAATGCAATGTTTTTAACCCAGTCCTTTGATGTTGCCTTTTCTTTGGTAGGAATGATACCGTCCTCAGGCTGAAGTCCTATATTATCAGGGCTTGGCTCAATCTGTGTGCTGTTTTTCTTCATGGAAACAAAGTTTTCAATGAAGAATGCAACAAATATGATAATGAGCACAATAACGCCTATTGTTGTAAGGCGGTAGTAAGGGTTTGTTTCTCCCTCAAAGGTTAAGTTTTCTTTAACTGTGAATATGCAGCCTAAAACAAGTGCAGCGGATGCAGCAAACATCATTAATGCTTTAGGTGAAAACTCTTTTCTTTTTATTGCAAATGGCATACAAACAATAAATAAGCCCATAATCATAGCTGTGTTTGCTGTAACGGAGCCTATGGCATTTCCTGCCGCCATATCAACATTGCCCTTTGCAGTTGCCATTATACTTACAATCATTTCGGGAAGCGTTGTTGCAATTGAAACAATTGTTGCACCTATAACGAATTTCGGCACACCTGCAACCTCGGCAATCCAGCTTGCAGAGTCAACAAACCAATCGCCGCCTTTAATAATTAAAATAAGACCTATAAAAAATAAGCCATACATTAATACAGTTTCCATAATTTACCCGCCTTCTTTTAAATAATAAATTTATAATATCTTTTATTTATACACTTGTCAATGGAATGTGGTGAATTGTTAATAAAATTCTTACGCGGTTGCTAATTTTCACTGTTTATGATAAAATTATACTGAATAAGTGAAGAAAAGATGTGTGTAAATTGAAATATGATAAGAAAAAATTATTTGAAATACTAATACCGGTATTAATAGCTGTTATTGTTGTTTCCGGCTTTGCCATAAGCGGGCATATAACAAAAAATTTTGATAATGAAAAACCAACGGCGCAAACCTCTGCGGAGAATCAAAGCGAAAATGAAGCTTCAGATGCACCATTGTTAACAAATTCAAAGGTAACACTTGTTGCTGTTGGGGACAACCTTATTCACAACACGCTTATTTCAGCCGGTCAGAAGGAAAACGGAGCAGAGGATTACAGCGGACTTTATGAAAATATCAAGCCTTATATTTCTTCTGCTGATATTGCAGTTATAAATCAGGAAACAATTTTAGGCGGCTCTGAATTTGAGTATACAGGTTATCCGGTATTCAATACGCCGTGGGCTTTGGGAACTGCGGCAATAGATGCAGGCTTTGATATTTTTACCTGTGCAACGAATCACGCAATGGATAAAGGATTTAAGGGAATTCAGAATGAATGTGCTTTTTTTGATGAGCACCCCGAGGTTAAGCATGTCGGCACAAATGATACAGAGGAGGATTATAATTCAATTCTGTATTATGAAAAAAACGGAATAACCTTTGCAATTCTGAATTATACATATGGTACTAACGGTATATCGCTTCCTGGTGACAAGTCGTGGTGTGTTAATATGATGGATAAGGCAAAAATAACGGAGGATGTAAAAAAAGCAAAGCGGAAATCAGATGTTGTTGTTGTATTTCCTCATTGGGGAACAGAAAACAGTCCTAACGTTTCCGATTATCAAAGGGATTATGTTAAGCTGTTTTCGGATTTGGAGGTTGATATTGTTATCGGCGGTCATCCGCATGTGCTTCAGCCTGTTGAATGGGTTGAGAATGATGCAACGGGCAAGAAAATGCTGGTATATTATTCGCTCGGAAATTTTATTTCTCATCAGATAAATCCGGATCAGCTCTGCGGCGGAGCGGCAGAAATAAAAATAGAAAAGAATTCAGACGGTATTACAATAACATCTGCAAAGTTGGTGCCTGTTGTTTGTTGGTATCAATATAACAAATCAAACGGAAAGTTTGATTATGCTGTTTATAAATTGTCAGAATATACAAATGCAATTGCTTCAACTCATCAGCAGAAAGCAGAGTATAATAAGGATGTTACTCCCGAATATTTTACTAATCATGTTAAGGATATTGTGTCTGAGGAATTTCTGGATTTAAGCTGATTTATTGTAATTTGCACAAAAAACATATGAATTATACTTGCTAAGAAAAACAGTTTGTATAAATTTAAAAAAAGGTGTTGACATTTTGTGCCATTGGTTTATATAATGTTGTTGTAGTAAGAACAAAGGCGTTCCGATTTATTCGGAGCGCCCTTTTTTGTTTAATTTATTTTTGGAGGAAATTTACTATGAGCAAATTAACTAAAGAGGACATACTTAAGGATGCTGTTGATAAAAATGTTGAATTTGTAAGACTTCAGTTTACTGATGTATTCGGTCTTATGAAAAATGTGTCTATCACAGTTTCACAGCTTGAAAAGGCACTTGATAATGAATGTATGTTTGACGGTTCTTCAATAGACGGTTTCGTTCGTATTGATGAATCAGATATGTATCTTCACCCTGATCTTGATTCATGGGCACTCTTCCCATGGAGAACTTTCGGCGGCAAAACAACAGCACGTCTTATCTGTTCCGTATATAAAGCAGATAACAAAACTCCGTTTATGGGTGATCCGAAAAATGTTCTTAAGAAGGTTATGGATGAAGCAGCAGAAATGGGTTATGGTTTCAATGTTGGCCCTGAGCTTGAATTCTTTCTTTTCAAGAGAGATGAAAACGGCAATCCGACAACTGAGATGACAGACCTCGGCGGTTATTTTGATCTTAATCCTATTGATGCAGGTGAAAACTGCCGCCGTGATATCTGCCTTGCTCTTGAGGATATGGGCTATGAGATTGAAGCTTCTCACCATGAAGTTGCTGAATCACAGCACGAAATTGATTTCCGTTTCGGCGATGTAATGATTACTGCTGACAGATGCATGACCTTTAAGCACGTTGTTAAAACATATGCTACAAAGCACGGTCTTCACGCAACCTTTATGCCGAAGCCTGTTTATGGAATCAACGGTTCAGGTATGCATACAAATATGAGCCTTTACAGACTTGCAGACGGCTCAAACGCATTTGATGATCCGACTGATGAGCTTGGTCTTTCAAAAGAAGCATATGCATTTATCGCAGGTGTTATTGCTCACGTAAAGGGTATTGCAGCTTTCTCAAACCCAACAGTTAACTCATATAAAAGACTTGTTCCGGGATATGAAGCTCCTTGCTATATTGCATGGTCTGCATCAAACAGATCCTCACTTGTTCGTATTCCTGCATCAAGAGGCAAGGGAACAAGAGTTGAGCTTCGTTCTCCCGACCCAACCTGTAACCCGTATCTTGAAATGGCACTTTGCCTTGCAGCAGGTCTTGACGGTATCAAGAAGAATATGACACCTCCTGCTCCGGTTGATTTTAATGTATTTGATTTAACAGCTGATGAGCTTAAGGAAAATGGTATTGATTGTCTTCCGGGCAGTCTTATTGATGCCGTATATGCTGCTGAGGAGGATCCGTTTGTTAGAGAAACTGTAGGCAATCATGTTTTTGATGCTTATATCGAAGGCAAAAAGCGTGAATGGGATGAATACCGTACCCAGATTTCTCAGTGGGAAGTAGACAGATATTTAAAGAAATAATGAGCCCTCTCTGATGGCAGTAAAATGCCATTATAGATCGGTGCAGAATATGAATCTGTGCCGATCACTATAATACACAACGGAGTGTATTTTACCGTGTTAAGTCACGGTAAAATATGCTCCTTTTTTCTTTTCATTTTGCGGCAATATATGAAAGGAAAAAATATAAAAATCTCTGTCAATAACAAAATATAGGAGGAAATATTATGGAAAGTATTTTGGAAACAGTAACAGGTGAACTGTTCGGCATATGGTTTTTAATCGGTGCGGCGTTGGTGTTTTTTATGCAGTGTGGCTTTGCAATGGTAGAAACAGGTTTTACAAGAGCAAAGAATGCAGGAAACATTATTATGAAAAATCTTATGGATTTCTGTATAGGTACACCGATGTTCCTGTTCCTCGGCTTTGGCCTTATGATGGGCGAGGAAGTGTTAGGCGGATTTTGCGGACTGCCTACTCTTGGAATATTCAAAAATTATGAAAGCTTTGATTGGTCAAACTTTGTCTTTAACCTTGTTTTTTGTGCTACTGCAGCAACAATTGTTTCGGGCGCAATGGCAGAAAGAACGAAGTTCAGTTCATATTGTATATACAGTGCAATAATCAGTGCGGTTGTTTATCCGATTGAGGCAGGCTGGATATGGAATGAAAACGGCTGGCTTGCACAGCTCGGCTTCCATGATTTTGCAGGCTCGTGTGCAATACATATGGTTGGCGGAATAACTGCCCTTATCGGTGCAATGTTTGTTGGACCGCGTATCGGAAAGTATGTTGCAAATAAGAAAACCGGTAAAAAAGAGGTTAAGGCAATTCCGGGTCACAGTCTTACACTCGGGGCACTCGGCGTGTTCATTCTTTGGTTCGGATGGTATGGTTTTAACGGCGCTGCTGCAACAGACGGAGCTCAGCTTGCATCTATATTTGTCACAACAACCTGTGCTCCTGCTATAGCAACCTGTGTAACAATGATATTTACATGGATCAAAAGCGGAAAGCCTGATGTTTCAATGTCGCTCAACGGAGCACTTGCCGGCTTGGTAGCAGTAACTGCAGGATGTGATGTTGTAGATGCATTCGGATCCTGTATTATCGGTGCAGTTTCAGGTGTTCTTGTTGTTTTGGCTGTTGAATTTATTGATATCAAACTTAAAATAGATGATCCGGTTGGTGCGGTTGCAGTTCACGGCGTAAACGGTATTTGGGGCACATTTGCGGTAGGCTTGTTTGCAACAACCACGGTTCCGGGCAATGATGATTTTACAGGCCTTTTCTATGGCGGCGGATTTTCACTTCTCGGCAAGCAGACTATAGGATTTGCAGCAGTTGCGTTATGGACTGCTGTTACAATGACAATCGTATTCTTTGTGCTTAAGAAAACGCACGGCCTTCGTGTTTCCAAGGAAGAAGAAATCAAGGGTCTTGATGCAACAGAGCACAATCTTCCGTCAGCATATGCAGACTTTATGCCGACTCTTGCTCTTGCATCAGCAGGAATTCCTAATGCAGGTGCATCAGCTGTGCCAAAGGTATCTGTTGAAAAGGCAGTTCCTGTTGAATCGTACACAGCAAGCACAAATGGAAAGCTCACAAATGTTGTTATGATATTCAACCCGTCTAAATTTGAAGAAGTCAAAGAGGCTATGAATGAGATTGGTGTAACAGGTATGACTGTTACTAACGTTATGGGCTGCGGTACACAAAAGGGTCACAGCAAAATGTACCGCGGTGTAGCAATAGAAGAATTGAGCCTTAACCCGAAAATGAAGCTTGAGATGGCTATTTCCAAGGTCCCTGTTTCCGCAGTTATTGATGCTGCAAGAGCTGTGTTGTATACAGGCAATATCGGTGACGGAAAGATATTCCTTTATGATATTGAGGATGTTGTTAAGGTCCGCACAGGTGAGCGCGGTGTTGATGCTTTGCAGGGCGAGGATGATCTCGCAAACGATTAATATAAAAAAGCGGCAATACTCGTCTGAGCATTGCCGCTGAAAATGTTTTAATTATTCTGTTCGTTAAATACTTTGTAAAGTTTATCAGGGTAATCTGTCATAATACAGTCTGCACCAACCGAAAGAAGATATTCCATATCCTTTTCACTGTTGATTGTCCAGTACTGAACAGCAATGCCCTTTTCGTGTGCATAATTGATAACCTGTGCTGTTGCAAGATTTGCTGCAATTCTGTATGGCATATTATAAGGAATCTGTAAAACCGAATAGCTTGGGTCGAAATTTTTATCATTCCTTAAAGCGGCAGTCCAGAAGGTAAGTACCTCCTTGATTGTTGCACTTCTGAGCAAATCAGGATGTGTTTCATCAACATAATGTGAAACCTCTTCGTGGAAAGAACCGAAAATTACACAGTCCAGAAGATTTTTTTCAACAAGAATATTGTAAAGAATGTCTACACCTTTTTTGCCTAAATCACCGCTGTTTTTTATTTCAATAATGTAATCGTAATCGCCTACAGAGGTAAGATAATCAAGAACATCTTCTATTCTTAATATCTTGATGTCATCGGGCACATTATCCTTATCAACATCGGCATAAGGCATATTGCCGTTTTCATCTTCAAATTTTGCACCCATATTAAGCGTGCGCAATTCCTCGTATGTATATTCCTCAGGTCTTGCCTCTTCTTTTCCGAAGATTTCGGCACTGTTTGATGTTCTGTCAAGCGTGTCATCATGAAGAAGAACAAGTACATCATCTTTTGTAATATGAAGGTCAAATTCAAATACATCAATGGTAAAGGTTCCGTCTTCGGCACAGTTTTTAAATGCCTTCATTGTTTCTTCGGGCATAATTCCGCCGCCGCTGCGGTGAGCACTTATCTGCGTATTTCCCATACCTAAAATATACGGATTAGCGGTTTCATATGTTTTTATGTTATCAGGATTAGAATGCCAGTTCATTGATATTACATCACCTATAACGAACAGCAATATAATCGCTAAGATTACAGTTAATACCTTTTTCCATACTTTTGATTTGGATTTTTCTTTTACCTTTGTTTCCAAAATTATCACCCTTTCCGCAGGATAGTATAGACGAATTGGGTATTTTTGTCAAATAAGTATAAATATGAAATAACATTTTACAGTGAATGTAAAAACACAAATACTTGTAAACAATTAACAAAATAGCAATGTAAATTAAAAGCTTTTTGATTTTTAATTGTGCATATTAACAATCAATCTTATGATTTGTGAATTATTCTATATATTTGATAATTCTGCATCATATTTTTTTATAAATTGATGAAATTAATGCGGTTTTATTGTCATAAAAAATATATAGTTTTATAATATGAATATACTTTAGCAGATTAAAGGAGGAACTATTATGCTTAAAGAGGGTCAGATACGAATTCCGTCGGGTTGTGCCATTGCGGCTATTATAGACCGCAAGGGAGGCAGGATAAACGGATCTGAAATTATTAAATCCATTGCGCTTATGCATGATCGTTCAAACGGTCTTGGAGGCGGTTTTGCCGCATACGGTATTTATCCCGATCATGCCGAGGATTATGCGTTTCACGTCTTTTATGATAAACCCGAGGCAAAGGTTGAATGTGAGGATTACCTTTTTAAGCATTTCAATGTTGATGTTTCGGAAAAAATTCCAACTAAAAAGATAGAAGCAATTGCAAACGGTCCTGATATATGGCGTTATTTTGCCAAGCCGAATAAGGTAAGAATGAAGGAAGCACGAATGGATGAAGAGGAATATACCGTTCAGTGTGTTATGAAGGTTAATCAGGATATAGACGGTGCATTTATCTTTTCAAGCGGAAAGAATATGGGCTGCTTTAAGGCTGTTGGTTTTCCTGAGGACGTCGGCGAGTTTTATATGCTGGATCAGTATGATGCTTATCTGTGGACTGCGCACGGAAGATTTCCTACAAATACTCCCGGATGGTGGGGCGGCTCGCATCCGTTCAATATTCTTGACTGGTCTATTGTTCATAACGGTGAAATATCATCCTATGATGCCAACAGAAGATATATTGAGCAGTTCGGCTACGTTTGCACAATGCAGACGGATACAGAGGTTATTACATATCTTTTTGACCATCTTCTCCGTCACCATAATCTTCCGATTGAGGTTGCAGCAGATGTGCTTACTGCTCCCGAGTGGGAGGAGATAGACCGAATGGACAGCAGCAGAAAAGAATATTTTACCGCACTTCGCTCCATTTATAATGCGGCGCTTGTTAACGGTCCGTTTTCTGTTATTCTCGGTTCAAACAAAGGACTTCTTGCGATTAATGACAGGCTGAAGCTTCGTTCCCTTACAGCGGCTACAAAGGGAACAAGGGCATACTTCGCTTCAGAGGAATCGGCTATCCGCATAGTCTGCCCTGATCCTGAAAGGGTTTGGTCGGTAAGCGGTGCAGAACCTGTTTTCATTCCGCTTGAGCTTGATGAAAAGGAGGGCAAAAGATAATGATAAATTATATTCCGCGCCGTTTTACCATTGTAAGGGACAGGGAATTGTGTATTGACTGCGGTGGCTGTGTTCGTCAGTGCTCAAACGAATGTCATTATTTTTCTGAGGACGGTAAAACGGTTTTAGCAAACTCTTCTGATTGTGTTGCCTGCCACAGATGTGTTGATTTGTGCCCTGCAGGTGCACTTCGTATAGAAAAATATGTATGTGATTACCGTGATAATGCAAACTGGACACCGCAGTACCAGCAGGAAATCTGCCGTCAGGCAAATACAGGTTCAACACTGCTCTCGGCAATGGGTAATCCTAAACCGTTTCCGATTTATTGGGATAAAATACTGCTGAATGCGTCACAGGTAACAAACCCATCCATAGATCCGCTTCGTGAGCCTATGGAAATTCGCACAATCCTCGGCAGAAAGCCTGAGAAAATTGAGGTTGAGAAGAAGGGCAGGCTTATCACAAAAATGCCGCCGCAGGTTATGCTTGAAACACCTATTATGTTTTCGGCAATGTCCTTCGGTTCAATCAGTATGAATGCCCAGAAATCACTTGCAATGGCGGCAAAGGAACTCGGCACACTGTTTAATACAGGTGAGGGCGGTTTGCATAATGACTTGGTTGATTACGGTAGATATGCTGTTGTTCAGGTCGCTTCGGGTCGTTTCGGTGTGCATAAGGGTTATCTTGAAAATTCTAAATTTGTTGAAATTAAAATCGGTCAGGGTGCAAAGCCTGGTATCGGCGGACACCTTCCCGGTGAAAAGGTTAATGCTGAGGTTTCAAACGCACGTATGATACCTATAGGCTCAGATGCCATTTCACCTGCACCTCACCACGATATTTATTCTATTGAGGATTTAAGGCAGCTTATCTGGTCCTTAAAGCAGGCAACGGAAGGCAAAAAGCCTGTTTCGGTAAAGATTGCTGCAGTTCATAATATTGCGGCTATTGCTTCGGGTGTTGCACGTGCAGGGGCAGATATTGTTGTTATAGACGGCTTCAGAGGCGGTACGGGTGCTGCACCTACAAGAATCCGTGATAATGTAGGTATTCCTATTGAGCTTGCGCTTGCCGCTGCCGATCAGCGTCTTCGTGATGAGGGAATACGCTCAAATGTTTCGCTTGTTGCAGCAGGTTCATTCCGCTGCTCGGCAGATATAGTTAAGGCAATTGCTCTTGGTGCAGATGCCTGCTATATTGCGTCTGCTGCTCTTATTGCAATGGGCTGTCATATGTGCCAGACCTGCAACACAGGCAAATGCAATTGGGGTATTGCCACGCAAAGACCTGAGCTTACACGCCGCCTGAATCCTGAGATTGCATCACAGAGAGTGATTAACCTTGTGAACGCATGGAATCACGAAATTAAGGAAATAATGGGCGGTATGGGTATAAACTCTATTGATTCACTCAGAGGAAACAGACTTATGCTCCGTGGTATAGGACTGACTGAAAAGGAACTTGAAATACTCGGCATCAAACATGCCGGAGAATAAGGAGGAATGTCATTATGAGCATTGAAGCAGGACTGGAAAGATATGAAAAGGTCAACGATATGATTAAGGCAGAACTCCGAAAAAAGAGTAAGGCAGTTGTTAAAAATGTGAACGGTCAGCGCTATATCGGATGTGCTCTTGAAAAAGGAAAGGTAATTGAGGTTCATGGTACACCGGGAAATGATATGGCGTGTTACATGGATGGCGGTAAGGTTGAGGTGTTCGGAAACTGTCAGGATGCTGTCGGAAACACGATGAACGGTGGTGAAATTATTGTTCACGGTCACAGCGGTGATGCAATGGGTTACGGTATGCGTGACGGGCAGATTTTCATTAAGGATAATGTTGCCTGCCGCGGCGGCATACATATGAAGGAATTTGAAAATATGAAGCCTGTGCTTGTTATCGGGCAGAATGCAGGTTCCTTTCTTGGAGAATATATGGCAGGGGGCATAATCGTACTGCTCGGGTTAGGCTTAAAAAAGGGAGAAAAGCTCTTCGGCACACATTGTGCATCGGGTATGCACGGCGGAAAAATATTTGTAAGAGGCAGCTTCCCCAAGGAAAATCTTTCTCAGAATATAAAGGTTGCAAATTTAACCGATTCTGATAAAAAAGAGCTTGACGGTTTGGTTAAGAAATATTGTAAATGCTTTGGTGCAGACTATGGTGAAATCATGGCAAAGCCGTTTAAAAAGCTTGTGCCTGCAACATCAAGACCATATGCAAATCTTTACACGGCAAATTAATTAAAAGGAAGTATATTTTATGTATAACAGCCTTCACGAGGAATGCGGAGTCTTCGGAATTTTTGAAAATAAAACAACCTATACTGCACAGTCCACCTATCTTGCACTTTTCGCTTTGCAGCACCGCGGTCAGGAATCCTGCGGCATAGCGGTAAATGATGACGGTGTGTTTACGCATCATAGAGGTGATGGTCTGGTGCCGGATGTATTTACCGCAGAAAATCTGCAGAAGCTCGGCTTGGGAAATATGGCAATCGGCCATGTGCGCTATTCAACAACGGGCGGTAAAAATCCGAACAATGTTCAGCCGCTTGTTATAAGGCATATTAAGGGTAATCTTGCAGTTGCACATAACGGAAACCTTGTTAATGCCGCTGAATTAAGGCGTCATTTTGAGCTTGGCGGTGCCATTTTTCACGGCACATCGGATACCGAATCAATTGCTTACTCAATCGTACTTGAACGCCTTACAAGCAAAAGCACAGAGGAAGCAATCTGCAAGGTTATGAATCATATTAAGGGTGCATATTCCTGCGTTGTTATGACAGCAACCAAGCTGATTGCCTTTCGTGATCCTATGGGCTTTCGTCCGCTGTGTATAGGTAAAACAAAAAGCGGTGCATATGTTGTTGCCTCCGAATCCTGTGCTCTTGATACGGTGGGTGCAGAACTTATACGTGATATTAAGCCCGGTGAAATAGTAACAATCGGAAGTGACGGTATTAGGTCTGATACAACGCATTGCGGCAGCAGGGGCAGTATGTGTGTATTTGAATACATCTATTTTGCACGCCCTGATTCTGTTATGGAAGGCTCATCTGTTCAGCATGCACGCATTAAAGCAGGTGAATTTCTTGCAAAGGAAAGTCCTGTTGATGCGGATATTGTTATCGGCGTTCCTGATTCGGGACTTGATGCAGCGCTGGGATATGCACAGGAAAGCGGAATTCCGTATGGTGTAGGCTTTATTAAAAACAGGTATATAGGCAGAAGCTTTATTCAGCCGAGTCAGGTGCAGCGTGATGATGCAGTAAAAATAAAGCTTAATGCAATTAAGGAAAATATCAATGGCAAGCGTGTGATTATGATTGATGATTCAATTGTAAGAGGCACAACGTGTGCAAGGATAGTAAGGCTCCTTCGTGAAGCCGGTGCAAAAGAGGTGCATATGCGTGTTTCCTCGCCTGCATTCAGGTACCCCTGTTATTTCGGCACGGATGTAGACAGTCAGGAAAATCTGATTGCCTGTCAATACAGCACTGTTGAAGAAATTGCACAGCAGATAGGTGTTGATTCACTTGCCTATCTTTCCGTTGAAGCAACGCATAGGCTCGCTGAAAAGGCAGATATATGCTTTTGTGACGGTTGTTTTACGGGCAATTATCCAATTGAAGTTCCTAAAGAACAGCCGAAGGATAAGTTTGAAAATAAGCTGAATCAGTTTTCTTCTTATTATCAGGTACTTGATTAATCATTATAGAATTTGAGGCAGCCGTTTATTATAACGGCTGCCTTTTAGTGCTTTTCTTAGTATAATTTATTTTCCGAAACTGTTAACGGTTTGGCTAACAGTGAAGTTATTTTGATTGTTTACCGAAACAGAGTTTTCTTTTGTAAATGTGTTGTCTGCATTAATTCCGTAACTGATTTGCTTGGTACTGAAATCTTCGGTGTATAATTGATAATCACCGCTGACAAGGGAATCTGTGCTGATAATGATTGTTTTGAAGCTTTTTGGTGCAGTGAAGGTTATAATTGCTTCATCATCCTTCATAAGTGAAACCATAGTGTCTTTGTTGATTTTTTCATTTAATGAAAAGGCAATGGTGTTCTGTTTTCCCGTGTTTTGGGGTGTTTCAATCATATCGCTTCCAAGCACAAACAGAGTCCTCCGTTGATAACTGCATTTTTATTTGAATCAATGCCGTCACCTGAAGCATCAATATAAATGCTTCCGCTGTTAATTGTAATGGTTGCACCGTCACCGCCTGCATTGATTCCGTCATCGTTGGAGTTTATGATAAACTCTCCGCTGTTTATGGTTATATCGGCAGCTTCGGTTGCAATTCCCTCGCCTTCATTCTGATTTCCGTTAACAACAAGCTTTCCGTCTCCTGTAAATATCAATTCGGCATTGCTGAAAATGCAGCCGTCATATCCGGAATTGCCGCCGTCACTTAAAGTGTTTTCAGTACCGCTTTTTAGATTTATTGTTATGGATTTTGCGGCAAGACCTATAATAGCAGCAGTTTGTTCGTTCGTTATTTTAACATTATTTAAAACAAGCTCAACATCTTCGTTTTCTGAATCAATAATGATAGAATTCGAGAATTCACCGCTGAATTCATAAACTCCGCCGTCTGTTATTGTAATGTCAGTTTTTTGATTATTTAAATTGATAAATTCAGAATCGGCAATATTACTGTTGTCCAGATTGACTTTATCTTTCTCTGTCTGAACCTCCTGCATCCCTTGCCCTTTAAGGACGAAATGGTTGGATGCAACAGAAATGCCTGCGGTTAAATAGCTTGTTAAAAGAGCAAAGCTGAGAATAAATATAATAGATTTATCCTTGTTTTTTAAGAATGCTTTATTTTTAGCACTCATAATAAGATAAATAAAGCATAATGAGAATAATGCGCTGAATGCACCGATTATGGTAATATGAATTATGTGCAACTGATTATTTCCCCGCATAAGGCTTTCTCTGCCGTTATCAGGCATTTCAAATTCGTTTTTATTTTTTTGTTCGAAATTTTCATTTGGTGCCGAGGGATGCTCGTTTTCACTAAAATCACTCATATTTTCCTGCATATCAGGCGGCACTTGCTGATTGTTTACCATGCTTTCATTTTGTTCGTTTCCCTTTGCATAGTTAACTGTTAATGCACTTCCTGCTATTGAAATTAACATTAAAACAATTAATACTGCTGATTTTATTTTTTCTTTCATTCGGATGTCCTTTCTTATCTGTATTTGGTATTTTGATAATAATAAGTTTTTTTAAAATTCTCATTAAGGTGATATTAATTAACATTTAAAAGTGGAAATTATTATTGAATTGATTTTATCAAAACTGTAAACAGGTATTTATATATTCGGTTATTTAACAATTATGGTACTTGACTAATCAAGAAAAATATAGTAAATTATATGAGCGGTTGGAAAACCGCATTTATTTAAGGTGAATATATGCAGATGTGTCCGAGCTGGCCGAAGGAGCACGATTGGAAATCGTGTAAACGGCGAACACCGTTTCAAGGGTTCAAATCCCTTCATCTGCGCCAAAAGAAGCCCCCAAGCCGCTTGGTTAAGCGGAAAATTGGGGCTTTATTTTTTTGAAAATTAGCAATTATTGATTTGTTTTCAAAATATCATATGTGCTTTTTTGGGGCATTTTGGGGCATTTTGGTGGTAAAAAGGTGGTAAAAAAGTGGTAAATCTTACGAAATACCACTTACAAAGTTATTTAATTTGTTTGCTGTTTCTTGTGTTCTGCTCTCTCTAATATGTGTATAAACATTCAAAGTAAGTTCTATTTTTGAATGCCCCAATATTTTTGATGCGTCTTTAGTTTCAATTCCGGCATCATAACAGATAGTTGCAAAAGCGTGTCTTAATGGATGAGGCGATAAAGTTACATTTGTTTCTTTTCTGTATTTATTCCAAAGCATATTATATTGACTTAATGTTGGAAGCTGCCCATCAATATTAAAAATGTAACCTGATTTATTCTGATCTAAAACATTTTTCAAAGGAATAAGCAAAGGCACGATTCTAATACCGCTTTTAGATTTTGCCCGATGGTGTATTTTTGGAGCTCCGTTTTCAAAAACTACAACCTTGTTAACGCTTATAGTATTTTTATTAAAATCTATATCTTCATATGTAAGTGCAAGAGCTTCTCCTCTGCGGCAGCCTGTGTATAAAATTAAATAGGGAAACAAACCAAATGTTGCATCAACGGATTGTTTTACTTTTTCAATTTCATTGTCAGGGGGAAGCTCTCTGGTTGTTACAGGAGCATTTTTGGGAATTTTAACAACAGTAACAGGGTTTATTTTAACTAAATCTTTTAATATTGCATAATCAAAAATTAAAGATGCAACAATCTTTCTTAATGAAATAGTGTGCTTTGCATAGCCCTTTTTGCCCAATTCATTTATGAAGCGCTGAATGTCTATTGATGTAATCTCTTTTATAAGCCTATTCCCAAATTCTTCCTTAAGATTTTTAATTGGAGCCTTATATCCGTTCATTGTATAATAACCAACTTCTGTTTCATGAGCTTCAGTCCATTCATCAGCAACCATTTCAAAAGTAGGATTCAAAGCTTTTTCAATTTCTTTTTCAGCTTGTGCTTGTGCTTGTCTGATTTTGAAACGCAATTCTTCTTCAGAATGTGCATAAATATCTTTCGTTTTTGTGCTGCCGTCCGCTTGCGGCAAACGTATTTTCTTACGGCAGTAATTGTAGTTTTTCTTCATTATATCACTCCTCTTAATTTTACTTAAAAAAGGGCATAAAAATACCCTGCTTGCAATTTAAAGCAGAGTGTGATACAATCTATTTGCTTTGGTGGAGTGTATCACACTCTGCGAATCCCTTAACCTTTGGCGAGGTTGAGGGATTTTTTTACTTATTTTAAACAGATTCCACAAGGCGAGTAACCATCATTGATTAATTCTTCATATGATTTATTGCTTTGTGAAAAATTTTCGGTATCTATTTTTTTTGCCACATGACAACTGGGTTTGTGAAATTTCATTGAGTCCGTGTTCAATACATAACTTGAATTGACTTCGGATTTATTACTTTGTGATTTCGTAGTAGTAACCTTTTGAGTAGAAGTTTCCTTTTGGGTTGTTGTTTCTTTTTGAATGCTTGTTTGTTCTTCCGTTGTTGGTTCCGTGGTGGTTTCTCCGACAACAATCACTTTTATTTCTTCAGATTTTATAATTCCGTCCTTGGTTTGAACATAGACTGTAGCTTCTCCCGGACTTACTGCAGTAATATCATAATATACATGTGTAGTCAATGTCGTTTTGCTGTATTTGATTTTAGCTACATCGGGATTGGAAGAAATAAATTCAATATCTTCTATATTAAATGTATCATTTCCTTTTACATAAAAGTAAGAATTTTTGTTGCTTTTAAATCTTGAAGTTAAGTCAAGTTCTATATCATCAGTTTGTAAAAATTCAAGTTCTGTAATTCCTGTTTGTGATACTTTTACTTCAGGAAGATCATCAGTAGTAGATAACGCTATGGCTGTAAAAAATATACAGTTAATAGCAAAAAAAGTTGTAATAATTATTTTGATTATTTTATTCCAATTGGTCTTGGTCCACATAAAATATAAGCCAATCGGAAAAAACAAAACAAGCCCAATGATAGTAGGAATATCTTTGTTTTGTAAATTATAACCACAGTTTCTGCATACCTTGTCCGTTGGATAAATAGCAGCACCACATTTTTTACAGGTTTCGTTATTTGGTACAGTGCTGGTATTATTGTTAGTAACAGACTGATGCCTGCTTGAACTGCTATTGTTAGTTTTTGTGTAATATAATCCCGTTCCCGGAATGCCCACATTTGCCGTTCTTCGTCCTTTTGAATTTATTGAAAAACGCATTCCTTTTGTTCCGACCGAAAAACCAATGCTCTTTTTGTTTAGATTTAATCTAAGCCCTTTTCCAATACTTATTGATTTTCTAAATCTGAAACCCATTTATATTCTCCTTTTGCCATTTCTTTTGAAATGGTCTTTTTTATTTCACCTTAGCAGATGATTACATAATAACTATAAAAAATAGCACGAAAAACGGCATAATGTCAATGAATTTTGCGAAAATGCACGTTTTTTCTTCGCAAACGTAGCACTGGTAAAATTTCCAATATTTACCACTTTACAGGAATATTTTTCCTGATATATTATGAGATTAGAAAGTGAGTTTTGTCAAGTCCTTAATTCGACAAAGTCCGATTTTTTGGACTAAAAAATAAAAGGGGTAGACAAAAGGAAAAACATAGTATAAAATGATAATTAGAACAAAAATTCTACAAAGGAGTAAATACATAATGAAAATTAATAGAGAAATATTAAAGAATATTAATTTGTCACAAAAGGATGAATTGTTAGGTTATATCCTTATTCTTGAGAAGCAAGAAAGGCTAAATAATCAAGAGCCTGTTTCTGCTTATCTTCAGGAAGACGATTGAAAACTTTTATTATTTGATTATCAATATCGTCATTAGAATATTGGGTGTTTTCAAAAACATCTATATTATCATCAACTAAATTGACAATAGGAATATTTAATTTTTCTCCAAATTGTTTAGCTACTAATATGTTTGGATTTCTACCATTTTCATATCGGCTTATTACTTGCTTGGACGAATCAACTATTTCAGCGAGTTGCTCTTGAGAAAGATGCCGAACTTCTCTTATTATTTTTAATTTTTCTCCAAATGTCATATTGACAACTCCTTAGTGGTATATGGCAATTATAAAATAGCATATTTCGTCACCAAAATCAATACAAATTGCAAAAAAAATAAAATTTGTCACCGAATGGTTGACAAGCAGATTTTAATGTGTTATTATCATAACGAAGTCACCGAATGGTTACAAAGGAGGTGGATAATATGTCCGCAAAAATTAAAGAAATGCATATTCTAATTCATACGAAATTTACCTCAGAAGCAGAGTGTGCAAGAGAATTAGAAAAAAGATTTCCGACACATCACTGGAGTAAATCTAAATTAAACAAGTATACTAACGGAAAAATACCCGGTATAACTGAAATAAACGATCTTTCAATTGTATTGGAAAAAAGTGTTGAAGAACTTATACATATTTTTTTATCAAGTACGTCACCAAAAGGTGACACAGCCGCATAAAAGAAAACCAGCCATACCGATGTATAACTGTTAGGAAGGAGTGATTGGGTGTCAACATTAACGCAAATAGTTCTTATCTGTGCAGTAACATTTGTTGCTACTCTTGCAATAGCAGGCTTTGCACCGAATCTGAAAAAGAAATAAAAAAGAAAAAACCGACTGCAGCCACAGTCGGTAGAACAAATGATAAATTACTCAGACATTAGCATAAATATCATTTATTTTATTATAAATGAAAAACGTTAATTTGTCAAATAAAATATAAGGAGAAAGATGTCATGAGAGAAAAAGCAGATTACAGAAATAACATTGAGCAGCTTAATCTCAAGTTTCCAAATAAAGATATGTTAAATATATCAGATGTTGCAAGATTTACCGGCTTTGACAGAAAAAAAGTAAAATCAGTTTTCGGTAAAGAATTTAAAATTTATGGTGGTAGTAAGTCAATATCAAAAGCCGCATTGGCAAGGCTTATCAGTTAAAAGGAGTTGAAAATATGACACCAACAGGAAATTTAACATACCCATGGGGATTGGTATACATAGGCATTTTGTTTTTGGTAGTAGCTATAGCTGCAGTACTTTCCGCAATAGTAACACTTCAGCGTGGGGAAATCAAGGACCTTCTTGCTCGCCGGGATAGAAACAAGTCTGCCGAGCAGGAGGATGAAAGCACATGCAGCAGAGAGTGTAAATACTTTTGTGCACTTGAAGATGTGGTAATACCCGAACTGCAGCAGGAAATTGATGCATGGAAAGCGGCATATAAGAATTCAGAAATACGGTGTGAATTGATGAATAGCACAATAACCAAGCTACGAACGAATAACAATGCAAAGGAGCAGAGCAATGGCTAATAGAAAAATGGAGCATATATGTTCTACCTGTGAAAACTGTATCAATTGTCCGGCAACGGATGATGATTTGTTTCTTGATGATACAGGGCATGTTGCAGAATGCAAGCGGTATAAGAAAAACAATAAAAAGTATTTAGTTATTGTAAGAAATGCCAAAAGCAAAGCGGTTTTACACCGCTATTTTTCCAATGAGCTTCCTGAGGATAACAAGAAAAAGCCTGCACCTAAAAAAAGCAAGTCAGAGAACAAGCAGGTAAAGCGCTTTACTCCTCCAACGCTTGAAGAGGTTAAGGCATATTGTGCAGAAAGAAACAACACCGTTGATGCCGAACAGTTTGTAGATTATTACACTTCAAACGGCTGGCTTGTAGGCGGTAAATCCAAAATGAAAGATTGGAAAGCTGCAGTTCGTACATGGGAAAGAAATGGTTTCGCAGAAAAAAGAAAGCCGGGGAAGATTAGCAGAAAAGCATCATATGACATAGACCAAATTAAAGCTGATGCCATGGTAAATACAGAAATTAAAGGACTTTAATCATGCAAACAAAAGAATTGGACGAGCAGCAGACCGTTGCAGAATGGGCAGAGTGGAGCACAGGAAAGTATCCTGAATTGAAACTGCTTTACCATATCACCAACGAGGGTAAACGCAGCCTTGCAAACGGTGCTGCTCTTAAAAGAGCAGGATTGAAAAAGGGTGTTCCTGATTTGTGCCTGCCTTGTGCAAAGGGCGGCTATCACGCTCTTTACATAGAAATGAAAAAAGATAAAAAGTGCAAGCCGACCAAAGATCAAAAGGAATGGCTTGCAAATCTTAATGCAGCAGGCAATCTTGCGGTTGTCTGCCATTCAGCAGATGAAGCTATTGAAACCTTGAAAAGGTATCTGAATTTAAAGGAAGGATAAAAAGCCATGACATATGAAGATGCGGAAATCTGCCTTGAACAGGGCTTTTCTGTTTTCTGTGCCAAAGCACCCGAAGATAGGCAGTATTTGCTTGGAAATAAATATCATTTAGCCTATGTGAACAAAGGCAAAAGCAGGCAGGATAAAGGCTTGAATATTTCTGTAGGACTTGAAACAGGTGCAAGATGTGTTGAGAGCATAGATCCAAGCTATATTGAATTAAGCGAAGAATGGCAGGGTGCTTTTGCTTCTGCCGAGAAGAACAAGAAAAATAGTTTGTTCTCAAGCCTTATAAATGACCTTCGCTCGGCAGGACTTAATCAGACACAGATTGTAGACCACGTCAAGAAAATAATCAAAAAGCTGAAAGGAAAATAAATATGCCTAAGATCATAAAACAAGCAGCACGGTTTGCAATAGCCCTTGCGGTGCTGCTTTTAGTTTTCAGAATAAGTGTGAGGTGAGTAATAATGCAAGGACAAATAACATTTGATAATGAAATAATAGTTGATAACTTTGCAGGAGGCGGCGGAGCATCAACAGGTATAGAGCTTGCTACCGGCAGACCTGTTGATATAGCTATTAACCACGATCCTGATGCAATATTAATGCACAAAACAAATCATCCTTTTACAGAGCATTATCAGGAATCTGTATGGGATATAGACCCTAAAGAGGTTTGCCGAGGCAGAAAGGTAGGGCTTGCCTGGTTTTCTCCTGATTGCAAACACTTTTCAAAAGCAAAAGGCGGAAAGCCTGTTGATAAGAAAATCAGAGGGCTTGCGTGGATTGTTCTGCGTTGGGCAGGAACTGTAAGACCTCGAGTAATTTTTGTTGAGAATGTAGAGGAATTTCAAACATGGGGACCTGTGCGAAATGGCAAACCTGTTAAATCAAAACAGGGTGAAACCTTTGAACGCTTTGTCAATCAGCTTAAGGATATAGGCTATCAGGTTGAATACAGAGAACTTAAGGCTTGTGACTACGGAGCACCGACAATCAGAAAACGCTTCTTCCTGATTGCAAGATGTGACGGTAAGCCTATTGTATGGCCGAAGCCGACACATGCACCTGCTGACAGTCTTGAGGTTAAGGCAGGAAAGCTCAAGCCATACAGAAGTGCAGCAGAATGTATTGATTTTACATTGCCTTGTCCGTCTATCTTTGACAGAAAAAAGCCTCTTGCAATAAACACACAAAGGCGAATCGCAAGAGGACTTGATAAATTTGTCATTAAGGCTCAGAAGCCCTTTATCGTTCCTATTGGTTATGGCGAAAGAAAAGGACAAGCACCGAGAGTGCTTGATATAGAAAAACCACTTTCAACTATAGTTAGCAGTTGCAAGCAGTATTTTTGTTCGCCATATATGTCACCTATAGGACACACAGGATTTTGTGTTGATAGAAATTACAGTATTAAGCAACCTTTACAAACAATAGTAAGCAAGGCTGAACAGACATTAATAATGCCATTTTTAAGCTCAATGAAGTTTAGTAATGAGCCTGTTTCTGCTGATAATCCATTACAGACAATAACAGCTGTAAATAGTCATAGCTTAGTTGCACCATATCTTACTAAGTTTCAGCAATTCAGCAAAGGGCAAAGCGTTAAATGTCCGCTTGATACAGTAATGCCGGGGGCTACACGTTTTGGTTTGATGATGCCTTCACTCATTCAGTATCATAGTGAAACGATTAAAGGCGAAGTAAGAGGACAAAGCCTTAATGAGCCTATTCTTACAGTTGATGGCTCAAACAGATACGGATTACAGATACCATTTTTCACAAAGTATTATAGCGGTGCAGACCAAAGCTGCAGCTGTAA
This sequence comes from uncultured Eubacterium sp., assembly GCA_910577215.1. Classification (GTDB taxonomy): domain Bacteria; phylum Bacillota; class Clostridia; order Oscillospirales; family Acutalibacteraceae; genus Eubacterium_R. Next base: position 74,574 of record CAJTMQ010000001.1, read on the forward strand.
CGTTCCATTACATACGATAACAACAAAAGACAGAATCTCATTATGTACGAATTATCTTACAATACTTCGCAACAATATGGACTGCCGTTCTGTCAATGAGCCATTGAATACTATTACAACAAGCGGCGCTCATTTCGCAAATACAAAAGTATATATCAAAAAGTATGAAAAAGGCTACAACCTCGGTTATTGGTCTGAAGTAAGAAAAATACTTAATGAATATACTGATTGGGATTTAGCAGATAATGAAATCCTTATTTTCAACATCAACGGCATAGAGTGTTTTATATCTGATATAGGATTAAGAATGCTTCAGCCTAAAGAATTATACCAGGCACAGGGCTTCCCTGCAGATTATATAATTGAGCAGGATTATACAGGCAAGGTTTATCCGAAAACAAAGCAGGTTGCAAGATGTGGCAACGCTGTTCCGCCTGCATTTGCAAAAGCGCTTGTTCAGGCAAATCTTCCTGAAATGTGCAAGGGTGTTGAAATCAGCACAATGAATGAACTTAATGAATTGATTGCGGTGTAATGATTATTGTGTTTCAACATTGCCAACGCTACAAAGAAAGAAAACAAGCGATGTGCTGCCTGATTTTCAGCAAAGTGTGAAATTAAACATCAATGGACTTTTGCTCAAACGGTATAATATTACAAGCAAGGATTTTTGGCGGTTTGATGTTGCCGCCAACACACTCCCTGCTGAGAATCGGCAGACATCGGGCAATATAACAAATAATTTAAGGAGAAATAAAATGACTTGTATAAATTGTATTCATTATGGAGTATGTAAAAATAAAAATAAAAAAAACCAAATTGGAATTGAAAAGAAATGTACTGACTTTAAGAATAAATCTAAATGTATAATGGATTTGCCTTGCGGAGTTGGCGATTATATATATTTATATAGAGCCGATTATAAGGCAATATTAGCATTTAGGGTCGAATGCTTAACAGTAGGAAGTAATGATAAAAATGAAAATTGGTACACCTATGAGGCGAGATTTGGTGCAGAGGATGAAACAATCGAAGAAATAGAGTTCAATCCTGCAGATGTAGGGAAGACTGTATTTCTTAGTCCAAAGGAGCTTTATAATGAATAAATTTGCTTACATAATAACAGCCGCATCCA
>CAJTMQ010000001.1:75721-75958 GCA_910577215.1 uncultured Eubacterium sp.
CATAGTAGGAACGGCGGCAAACAGTTTTCAAAAGCGTTGGTGCTTCATTATTTGGATATGCACCAACACATTTTGGATTATATATAACATAATATATAAGTCCTACGCACAGGCTCTTTTATACAGCTTCAATCTGATTATGGCAATTATCGGCTTAATTAAATGGAAGGACAAGCCTGTTAATAATAAATAGTATCTAATATTTATTACATTATATATAAGCGGTTTCCGCAACAA
>CAJTMQ010000002.1:0-38400 GCA_910577215.1 uncultured Eubacterium sp.
GCCTCGGCAGACGCGATTAATTCTACTTTGCTTCAGCCCATATCTATAGGTATCAATATTGGTATATCCACCTGTGAGATTTATAAAACAGTCAAAATAATTTTAATAACCAAATTTTTATATTTCTTACAATTTTTCATATAATTCTTTGTCTATTTTGCAATCAAGAAACACAAATAGACCCGCAAACTGTTGTTTACGGGGAATGTAGATTGCATATAAAACTGGGCAACTATCTTTTCACTCTATAAATCAAATGCAGCATATCCATACCGTAATAGTGTTTAACAAAACTGCCGCATACAGTCATTGAATTTCGCATTGCAACCTTCTGCGAGGGTATATTGTTATCCCTGATGATTGAATACACCTCATCGGCATTCAGATTATTAAATGCATATTCCCGGCAAGCAGCTGCCGCCTCTGTTGCATAGCCATGCTTCCAGTATTTCTTTTGAAACAAATACCCTATCTCAAGAACCTCTCTGCCGTCACAAGGCTGCATTGTAAGTCCGCATTGCCCGATAAGCTCTTCATTTTCCTTGAGTATAACTGCCCACAGACCGAAGCCATATTGTGCATACCTTGCAAGCTGCCTGTTAAGCCATTCCTGTACCTCTTCATCTGAAAATGCATGCTCATACGCATACATAACCTCCTCATCCTGCAAAATTTTGCATAGGGATGAAAAATCTTCTTGATTCAGCTTTCTGAGATATAATCTTTTTGTTTCAAGTATTCTATCTTTCATATAGATTTAGTAACCTTTTTTAGAATTTATAACAGCACAATCATATTTATCGAGCGTAAAACCCAATAACTGCATTATTTTCAGTTCATCCAAGGCATCAAACAAAGCATTATGCGTTTCGAAATAGCTGTAATCACCTGATAACATTCTCATCATAGGCTCAACACCGTAATTGCGTTTTAATCTTCCTGTTTTACAGCATTCAGCACTTTGCGGAATTTTAGAATTATATTGCCTGTATGCGGCAACCTTTATTATATCATACCACCTGAAAGCCGATAATTCTTTAAGATGACTGTAATCAAAAAAAGCATTATACGCAAAAATTGACTGTACATTATTTTTATCAAACCAATCCGTTAAATCAGTTATAGCTTCACTGCGGCTGCATTCATTTATATAATTGTTATCATTCAGCAATAAAACAGACGAAAACATTCCTCCGATTAAACATTCAGGTGTGAGGATATAGTATTTCGTATCAACAAGCTCAAACGTTTCACATTCCGCAACCGCTACACCGATAGACATAACTTCGTTGCACCAATCTGTTTCCGTATCTATAATTGCAAAGGTTTTTATATTCTCCATACTCATATTATTCCTTAACAATATCAGCCACACATTCCACATGCGGGGTGCGAGGGAACATATCAACTGCGGTGAGGTGCTGAAGATTGTATCCCTTTTCCTTTAGAATTGCCAGATCACGTGCAAGGGTTGCACTGCCACACGAAACGTAAACAATTCTGTTTGCGCCCATATTTTCTATAACATCAAAGAGCTCTTTCTGACAGCCCTTTCTCGGCGGATCAACAATCACCAAATCAGGCTTTAATCCCCTTTTTTCAATTTCCTTTGCACCGTCAAACGCATCTGCACAAATAAAATCAGTATTGCTTATATGATTAAGCTGTGCATTTTCCTTTGCATTTTCTATGGCAGACGGCACGATTTCTATACCAACAAGCTGTTTGCATTTATCCGCAAGAGTAAGCCCTATTGTGCCCGCTCCGCAATACATATCAACAACTGTTTCTCCGCCCTTTAAAGCCGCATAATCTGCAGCAAGTGAATACAGCTTTTCGCACTGGCCGTGATTCACCTGATAAAAGCTCTGCGGTGAAATAACAAACTTTTTGCCGAGCAGCACATCACAGATTTTTTCACTGCCCCGGATTGTTTTTGTTTCGCTGCCGAGAATCACATTGGTATTCTTTTTATTTATATTGATTACAACACTTTTAAGATTTTCAAATGCCTGCTGCAATTCCAAAACAAGATAATCCTTATCGGGTATATCATTTGCATTCACAACGGCACACGCCATAACCTCGCCTGTGCCGAAAGCCTTGCGAAAATAAATATGTCTTAAAAGCCCCTTGCCTGTTTTTTCATCAAAAGAGGTTATATTGTTTTTCTTAACCCATTTTTCAAAGGCTTTAATGCCCTGCTCAAATTCAGGCGGCTGCAGTCGGCAATCACTGCACGGAATGATTCGGTGGCTTTTATAGGCATAAAAGCCTGCTGTCAAGCTTCCGTTTTCTATGTAAACAGGATACTGCGCCTTATTGCGGTAAAAATTTGTATGATCAGCACCGATAATCCTTTCAACCTTAAAATCTATATGACCTATTCTGTTAACCGCATCCTGCACTCTTGAGAGCTTATATTTCAGTTCCTCCTCATAGGTCATATCACGAAAGGAACAGCCGCCGCATTTCTGAGAAACAGAGCAATCAGGCTCAATTCTGCTTGTTGACGGCTCAATAATATCATCAACAATACCAATGGCATAATTTTTTGAAACTTTAATAATATGCGCAATAATTTTATCCCCCGGCACTGTGCCGCGAACAAAAACTGCCATACCTTCATATCTGCCAAGACCGCTGCCCTCAGAGGTAACGGATTCAATAAACAACTCAATTTTATCATTTTTCCGAATAATCAACATTCATCACCATTATTATAATAGCATATGTATTTTTAAATATAAAGAACCAAAATGGATTTTCACGCAAAAAGAGCGGCACTCACAAGGAGCACCGCCCGAAAATATATATTTATTTTTCAATTTTTCTTTGTATCAGCTTTATGATTTCAACAATAGGAATCACAGCAATTGCCAGTGCAAGCGATGTTACATACTCCTCAAGTGAAATCGCTGCAAAATCAAATGCATCCTTGAGGAACGGAACATAAATAACAAGTGTGGAAAGAATAAAGCTTAAAATCATAGCACCTGTTAAATACTTGTTGTGGCTCTTCATTCTGAAGATGGATTCACGTCTTGAACGCATATTAAAGGAATGGAAAATTTCAGCCATTGAAAGTGTCAGGAAAGCCATTGTCATACCATTCTGATGAACAAATTCCTCTGTTCCCGAAGACATTTTGATGCCGAGGAAATAAGCAGCAAGCGTTACAACACTTACCATTATTCCCTGCCATGCAACATCAATTCCCATACCGTTGGCAAAAATTCCGTCCTTACTGCTTCGCGGTGCACGTCTCATAATATTATCCTCGCCCTTTTCCATACCAAGAGCAAGCGCAGGGAAGCAGTCTGTAATTAAATTGATCCACAAAAGATGAACAGGCTCAAGAACAGTCAATCCAAGCAGTGTTGCAACGAAGATAGTCAAAACCTCGGAAAGATTTGATGAAAGCAGGAACTGAATTGATTTACGGATATTATCATAAATTCTTCTGCCCTCTTCAATTGCAGAAACAATTGTTGCAAAGTTGTCATCTGCAAGCACCATATCTGCAACATTCTTTGTTACATCTGTGCCCGTAATACCCATGCCGATACCAATATCCGCACTCTTGATTGAAGGCGCATCATTTACACCATCGCCCGTCATAGCGGTAACCATACCCTTGCTTCGCCAAGCCTTAACAATTCTAACCTTGTGTTCAGGCTGAACACGTGCATAAACACTGTATTTCTCAATGCTTTCATTCAGCTCTTCATCCGAAATTTTATTAAGATCTGAGCCCGTAATCGCTTCACTTGCGTCATTAACAATGCCAAGCTGCTTTGCAATTGCAACTGCAGTATCCTTATGGTCACCCGTTATCATAACAGGGCGTATACCTGCACTGCGGCACTGCGCTATTGCATCAACAACCTCAGGTCGAACAGGGTCTATCATACCTGCAAGACCGATATAGCAAAGTTCATTTTCAAGAAATTCCGCTTCTTCACTTTCAGGAATTTCCTTATAGGATTTCATGGCAACACAGAGTACACGAAGCGCCTTATCTGCCATTTCCTTATTCTGTTCCAGAAGCTGTTCTCTGATTTCATCGGTCATTTCAACCTTTTTGCCGTCTATATACGCCTGTGTGCAGTGCTTCAATACAACATCGGGTGCACCCTTTGTATACTGAACATAGCCTTTTCCGACAGAGGAATGAACTGTTGACATCATTTTTCTCATTGAATCAAACGGAGCTTCAGCAACTCTCGGAAATTCCTCTACAAGAGCAGATTTCGGCATTTCGAGTTTGTTTGCCCATTCAACAAGAGCAGCCTCGGTAGGCTCACCCTTAACAACATCATCCTCAATTGTTGCATCAGAACAAAGTGCCATTGCCTGTGCAATAAGCTTTTCATTATCACCCCTGAAATCAACAACTGTCATTTTATTCTGCGTAAGTGTACCTGTTTTATCAGAGCAGATAACCTGTGTACAACCAAGTGTTTCAACCGCTGTTAATTTACGGATAACCGCATTGCGCTTGCTCATCTTTGTTACTCCGATTGAAAGCACAATTGTAACTACTGCTGCAAGACCTTCGGGAATGGCTGCAACTGCAAGTGAAACGGCAACCATAAATGTTCCGAGCATTCCCTCAAATGTAACACCTGTGCCTGAAACAGCACTGCGGATAACATCAAGGGCAAAAATAAATACGCATATACCGAGAACTAAGAAGGAAAGCACTTTTGAAAGCTGATTAAGCTTAATCTGAAGCGGTGTATCACCGTCCTTTGAATCATTAAGTGCATCGGCAATTTTACCCATTTCGGTATCCATACCTGTTGCTACAACAACGGCTTTACCCCTGCCGTAAACAACATTGGAGCCCATATAGCACATATTCTTTCTGTCACCAAGCGGAATATCGTCAGAGCCTTCAGGGTCTATAGCGTCAGTCAGCTTATTAACAGGAACCGACTCACCTGTTAATGCTGCTTCTTCAATTTTCATTGATGCACTTTCCGTAATACGGCAATCGGCCGGAACACTGTCACCGGCTTCAAGAACAATAACATCGCCAACAACAAGATCTTCGGAATGTACTGTTTCAATTTTTCCATTTCTTATTACACGGCTTGTTGCCGCCGCAATTTCCTGCAATGCCTCAATTGCCTTTTCAGCCTTCGATTCCTGATAAACACCGAGAATTGCATTTATAATTACAACAAACATAATTATAATTACGTCTGACGGAAATTCATGCTGATAAACTGAGGTAACAGCCGAAATTACCGCCGCAACTATAAGAATAATAATCATAGGATCTGCAAGCTGCATTACAAAACGGTGCAAAAGACTTTCTTTTTTGCCTTCCTTTAATTTATTCTTACCGTTTTTTTCAAGGCGGGATTGTGCCTCTTCGGAGGAAAGACCGTTTACAGAAGTTTTATTATCTTCTAAAACTTCTTCAAATGATTTCAAATATTCCTTCATAAATTTTCTCCTTTCATATAAGAGTTTAACCCGTTCTGATCAAGCTAAATCCCTGTTATAGTAAAAAAATAAACTCGTATATAGTATTTCTACTACATACGAGTCTCATTCTTTAAAACTAAACCAGCCGTAAAAGACATGATGTTGACTTAGCTCGTGCACTGAAACACTGCACGGAATTACTCCCTCATAAAGTAATTATAATATACCACAATTTAACAAAAAAGTCAATTTTGTTAAGTGTTAATAATTTATAAATTTTTGCAGTATATTTCAACAAATTACTTATGAATACTTTTTATAAATGTCACAATTCTGATAATTTGTTCCATTCCAATCCGTACAATAGTTATCATGCTTTACTTCGCTGACACTATTATTGCACAAATCACATTTATATTCTCCGTCTTTATAATATGGACACCACATTTTTACACCTCCAATCATTTTAAATATCATAAAAATATTCTGAAATGCTTTCATCAATGGGTCTTGGTGGATGCTCAAGAAACCAACCGTCAGGTCCCATTGCAGATAATCTTTTTTTACAGTGTGGACATTGATTAGAATTGTTGCATCTATGATTGTAATTCCAATCGGAAATAGGATGACCGTCAACACTGCAAACATAGCATTCTTTTAGTTCATCATAATCTCCACATACTGCGTCACCATAAATCATATCACTATCACTTACTTGTGGAAAATATCCCATGTTGTTGTATTTTACAATTATTTTTTCTTTTTCCTTTTGATATTCCTCATTGAAAACCAAGCTGTTGTCTCTACTTTTTGCAGAAATGATAATTGTAGCTATCAAAATCATTAGTCCGATAATTGCAATGATAGGTTTAACAAAAAAGAGAACAGCAGATATAATTGCAATAATTATAAGAATCAATTTTAAAGTATGTCCTATCGGTTTTTTATTTTGTTCTTTGAGCTGTTCCAACTCTCTTTTACATTTGTTTCTGATTTCACTTTCAACATCAAAGTTGTTTCGATACATTCTGATTTTTTCAGAATTTTTTAATTTTTTTACATCAATCATTTATATTCTCCTTTTGAAATTTGTAGAACTTATAAGTACTATACAAAAGAGTGTACCACAAATATATGATAAAGTCAATAGTACTAATAAGTATTAAGGATGATAAGTTTTGTATTTTCAAAGATTAAAAGATTTAAGAGAAGATAGAGATATGAAACAAGCAGATGTGGCTAAATTATTAGGCATTCAGCAAACGGTTTATTCACGTTATGAAAGAGGCTTTCAAAATATACCGATTGAGCATTTATTAAAGCTGGCAGATTTTTATAACGTTTCTACTGATTATATTTTAGGTAGAACAAATAATCCCAATAAAATGTAACATAAAAAGAGCAGTTCATATGAACTGCTCTTCATTTTTGCCATATATTCAATTATTTCTTATCTATCTGCTTTGAATACTTTGCAAGGTAAACTGTTCTCATAAGGAAGCATTCCATTTTAGGAACATAGTGCGGGCGGTTGAAAATATTTACATCAACAACTGCTGCACAGCCCTTATCCATAATAATTTCAAGAGCCTGCATATCGCCGTCACTGTTACCTGTTACAAGAGCACCGTTACCCTGAACAAGAACTGCATTTCTGCCCTTGATTGCCTTTGCAATATTCTTTGCACAGTCATCTGTGTCACCGTCAATCCAAGGACTGCATTTAACATCAAGACCAACAATCTGTGCAAAATCGTCAATCATAGGAATCATAGGATCGCCTGTGCAGGAAACTGCAATAACATCAGGTGTTGCAATATGCTTAATCATTGTGCACTTTTCAGCAAGATAAATTGCCCTGTGAATTTTAGCACATTTCGGTGCAATGCCGTTAATTCCGAGACCGGTTTCAAGGTCTACATCAACTGTTACATCGGCAACGGTAAGCGTAAACATATTGCCGTTTCTTACAGATGCACCGAGATCACAGATTGTTTCAGGCATTTCGCCTGCATCTTCCTTTTTAAGGAAATAATTTCTTTTATCATCATCTGAATATGATTTTGCCCAAGAGTGACGAAGATAGTTATCCTTAAGCACCTTTTCGCAGCATTTTTCAAGAGTTTCAGCAATATTAAAAGCTTCATCATAGGTTTTACCCATACAGAGTGTGCCGTGGTGCATCAGCATAATAGCATAGCAATCCGGATTTTCAACAATGCATGCTTCAACCTTTTTGCGCAATGAATTTGTGGTGGACATTGCATAATCTGCTGTCGGAACTCTGTTTCCGAGAACGTCCTTATATTCATTATACACATTTCTGATCTGCATACCTGTAATGCTGACAATTGTTGCAGCTCTCTGATGTGTATGAATAACAAAATCCACTTCGGGATGATGTCTGTAAGCAGCAGCGTGAACACCCTTTTCCGATGAAGGCTTAATTTCGCCGTCATACTCACAGTCCTCAATATTTACAATAACGATTTCCTCAGGTGTAAGATCCTCATATGCTCTTCCTGACGGAGTGATAGCAAACTGTGTGTCTGAAATACGAGCTGAAACATTGCCCCATGTGCGTGCAATAAGACCTGTTTCAATAAGCTTCTTTCCGGCTTCAACAACCAATTTTTTAGCTTCTTCTACTTCGTAAGCCATAATTGTTCTCCTTTACTGTAATACATCTGAATAATTTGAGAAAGGGCGGTGATTAAACCGCCCTGAATGTACTTAATTAGTCAATCTTCTCACACTTTGAAAGTACTTTGTCAAAGCGGCGGATACATTCATCAATATCCTCTTCGGTGTAAGCACTTGAAGTGTAAAGACGTGAGCCAGCAAGTGTAACAAGACCTTCTGCCATATAAGCAGCACCCATATACTGCATTTCTGACTGACGGATGCTTGTTTGCTTAAGAGTTGACGGAATAGTCCATGGCTTCTTCCAGTCTACCTTGAAGTGCATTGTTGCAACTGTGTGAAGGTGACAAACAGAACCGATGTTATAGCAAACGAACGGAAGCTCATACTTCTTGATTGATTCGTTGATACCCTTAACAAGACGATCAGCCATCTGACCTGCAACCTGACAAGCGTTTCTCTTTTCAATTTCACAGATAACTGTGTAGCCTGCACAGCAGGAAATAGGTGTAGCAGCCATTGTTCCGCCGCACATAGCCTTATGAATCTTCTTGCCCTCAGCCTTATCAAGACCTGCACCGAGATATTTCATAACCTCTTTGTGACCGCCGATACCGCCTGCACCCGGATAGCCGCCTGCAATAATCTTACCGAAAATAGAAATATCAGGATCTATTCCGTAATATCCCTGAGCTCCTGAAAGACCGATACGGAAGCCGCTTACAACTTCATCGCATACAAGAAGAGCGCCATACTTACGGCAGAGTGCCTGAACACCCTTAGGGAAGTCTTTATCAACAGGGCGAGTTGCTGATTCAGGACCGATTGGCTCAATGAATACAGCAGCTGTACCGCCGCGGAATTTATTAAGGATAAGCTTCTTCTCAAGTGATTTAAGATCATTCGGGAAGAATTCCTGAGTGTGCTTGAATACAAACATAGGAACACCGTGTGACTGAAGGTTCAGAGTTCCCGGAACACGCATACCCCAAGCAAGCTGATCTGACCAGCCGTGGTAAGCACCGCCCATTTTGATGATGTTCTTATGACCTGTAGCAAGACGTGCAACACGAACTGCACACATACAAGCCTCTGTACCTGAACCGAGCATACGGAACATTTCAACAGAAGGAACGCATTCTGAAATTTTCTTTGCAAGCTTATATTCATAAGGATGGAAAAGACCTGTTGAAGGACCGCAGTCATCAAGAAGCTCCTTAACCTTTTCTTTTACAACATCATCGTTTGAACCGATAATTGTAGGACCGCCTGCCTGAAGGAAGTCAAAATATTCATTGCCGTCTACATCATAAAGCCTGTTGCCCTTTGCCTTTACCATAACGATTGGGAAAGGATAGTTGAAAGCAAGGTTATGCTGAACGCCGCCCGGAATAATGTTCTTTGCTTCTTCTATCTGCTCTTTTGATTTCTTACACTTCTTTGCGAAGTATTCTTCCTCATATTCCTTAAGAGCAGTTCTGTTGATAGAATAAATTGGTTTCTTGATGAGTTCATCAAGCTGTGCAGTAAGAATGGCTGCATCAGGATACTCTGAAATTGCAAATCTTGTATCCATAAATTTTTCCTCCTTAAAATTTAAAGTGTTTACCACTCATTATATTTAGTGTGAGCCGTTACTCACTAAATTTACACTTTAAGTATATCACTTTTCAACGATTTGTCAAACCTCTATTTAATATTTTTTGTTTAAATTTGTTGCTAATTATTGCAGTATAATTAAATTTATGTTACTATGTTTGCAGTATGTTCAAACACAAAGAGAGGGATTTGTACTACTTGCACAAAAAGATTTTTTCTGATTTGTGCAAGGATACAAAATTTTAAAAAATGATAAATCAACACTACAAGGAGGCCTTTGAAAGGATTCCGAATGAACGCAGAGAGCGCATTCTTGAGGTTGGAATAACGGAATTTTCCTCAAAGGGCTATGAAAATGCAAATATAAATACAATTGCCCGCAATGCAGGAATAAGCATCGGATTAATGTATAAATATTTTTCCACCAAGGAAGATTTATTTTTAACCTGCATTTCACGCGGCATGCATATTCTTGAGGAAGCGCTTGAGGAAATTATGATAAGCCATGATAAAATTCTGATAAAGGCGGAAAAGCTTATCCGTGCTACCTGTGAGCTTTCAAAAAAGAATAAAAATTACATCAAATTATATAATGAAATAACGGCGGAGAAGGATGGCGAGCGTGCAGTTTCTCTGGCAAGAGAAATTGAGAGTCAAACAAGCAAAATATATATAACCTCTATTGCACAGGCTCTCGCGAGCGGAGATGTAAGGCAGGATCTTGATCCAAGGCTCTTTGCTTTTTTTCTTGACAATCTGCTTACAACACTGCAGTTTTCATTCACCTGTGAATATTATAAGGAGCGCCTCAGAATTTACACCGGTGTTGATACGGACCGCCTTAACGATGACGAAATTGTAAATCAGCTTTTAAAATTTATAGAATCTGCATTTACTTTTGAAAAAGATAATAAGTGATTATAACGGAGGACAAAAAATGAGCAAACACGTAATTACCTATGACATCGGCACAACAGGAATTAAAACCTGCCTTATTGAAATTGATCAGGAAATTAAAATTCTTGCTTCTGCAACAGTCGGCTACAACCTTTATGTAGACGATGAAACAGGTATTAAAGGCGGTGCCGAGCAGGATACTGACGAATGGTGGGATGCAATGTGCCGCACCACGAAAACCGTTTTTGATAAAACCCCTAATGTTACAAAGGAGCAGGTTGAGGGTATCAGCTTCTGTTCTGCAATGCAGGGTCTGGTTCTTGTTGACAAGGAAGGCAACTGTATCCGCCGTCCTATGACTTATATGGATCAGAGAGCAAGAGAGGAGCTCAAAAAAGGTATTGCACACGGCTTTAAGATTGCAGGTGCCGAGGTTACAAAGCTTCTTAAATATTTAAGATACACGGGTGCTGTAAGTTCTTCTGTTAAGGATCCAATCTGGAAATATAAATGGGTTGAGGCTCATGAGCCTGAAAACTTCAAAAAGATTTACAAGTGGCTTGATATTAAAGAATATCTCATCCTCCGTGCAAGCGGTGAATTTGTTATGACACAGGACAGTGCTTTCGCTACACTTCTTTATGATACACGAAAGGGTCACGAGGACTGGTGCAAGCCGATTTGCGATATGGTTGGAGTAAATATTGACCATATGCCCGAAATTAAAAAGAGCACCGAAAAGGTTGGCGAGGTTACCGAAAAGGCTGCTCAGGAATTGGGGCTTGCTCCGGGAACAGCCGTTTACGGCGGCGGCGGCGATTCATCCCTTATCGGTGTTGGTGCCGGTGCGGTTGAAATCGGTGATACGCATATCTATTCAGGAACTTCAGGCTGGGTTGGAACCGTTGTTCCCGAGCAGCTTGTTGATGCAGGTGCAATGATGGCCGCAATTGTCGGTGTTAACCCAAAAAGCTATAATTATTTCGGAGAGCTTGAAACATCAAATAAATGCGTTGGCTGGGTTAAAGACCACCTTGCTCTTGATGAAATAGGCGTATTCCTTAAAAAATACGGAAATGCTGCGGACAGTTTGGAACAGGTTGAATTCAATATGTACGATTACCTTGAAGAGGTAATTGATTCTATTCCTGCAGGCTCAAACGGCGTTATCTTTACCCCGTGGCTTCACGGAAACCGCTGCCCGTTTGAAGACCCGAATTCAGCAGGCATGTTCTTCAATATCCGCCTTGAAACAGGCAAAACAGAGCTTATCCGTTCAGTTGTTGAGGGCATCTGCTTCCATATGAGATGGATGCTTGAAAGACAGGAGCAGAAAATCAGCAAATACCAGACAACAAAATCCGTTCGTTTCTGCGGCGGCGGTGCTCTGGGCGAAACCACCTGCCAGATTCTTGCAGATATACTTCAGAGAGATGTTGTTGTTGTTGAATCACCGCAGAATATCGGTGCAGTAGGTGCTGCTGCCTGCATAGCAGTCGGTATGGGTATCATTCCTAAAATGGAGGATGTAAAAAAACTTATTTCCATTAAAAAAACCTATCACCCAAATTTGGCTCATAAGGATGTTTATGACAAAAACTTCAAAGTGTTCCAGAACCTTTATAAATCAAACAAGGAAAACTTTGCAATTCTTAATGGTTAATCGTATATTTTCCTTATAATCTCTTATAAAAATTAAAAGCAGTGTGAATTTTTTCACACTGCTTTCCTTTTATTTATCTATGTAATTGTACCCACGTTCAACAAGATACGGTGCGTCATATTCATCACATTTAAGATGATTGACATCTTCACTCATCTGCTTTATAAAGCCCTCGAACTTTTCCTTGGCAGAGTCACTGATGTTTGGATAACTGTTTATCATATAATACCAAATATCCGAAAACACATCCCATATAACATATGCCCGAACATTATCAATTCTTTTTTCAACCTTAACTCTTTTTCTGACCTTTATTTTTTTACTATCCATAAATAAAATCCTTTCAGTTTTAATAAAATAATTATAGTAAAAATATTTACTAAAGTCAATAGTAAACATTTTTACTTGATATAATATCTATGGTGAGTTTATGAAATATATAAAAATCATACGAGATTTACGGGAAGACCATGATATGACACAACGTGATGTAGCTGATTATCTTGGAACATCACAAACAATGTATGCAAGATATGAGCGTGGGGCAAATGAACTTCCCATAAGGCACTTGCTTAAACTATGTGATTTATACAATACGTCTTCTGATTATATACTTGGAAAAACAGATAAAAAATAACAGTTGCTTCAGGATTTCTGAAACAACTGTTTTTATTTTTATTGAATTATTCAGGAAAAATTCGATTAGGCAAGACGCCTCTCAAATTTAATGTAATTATCAAAAGAAATTTTCGTAAGACAAGGCACTAACGACGACGCGTATGTTCTATACGCAAGGAGTGCAGTAACGAAGTATTACGGAAATTAATTCGATAATTTTAGGCACGGGCTACCATTTCGCCGTATTTTTCCTTGCTTTCTTTTATGAATTGTTCAACCTGCATTGCGGACGGCATTGCATCCGAACAGCTGTGTGCGGAAATAAGAATTGAAGCAGAAGCACTTCCGAATTCAAGGCAATCAATAATTTCCTTGCCCTGAAGCAAACTGTAAAGGAAGGATGAGCCGTAACCATCTCCGCCGCCGAAGCCCTTAAGCTTAACTGCCGGGAACGGCTTGATTGTATAAAACTTACCGTCATTCGTGTAAGCTGTTGAGCCTTCCTTGCCGTGCTTGATAACACAGATGGATGCACCGAAGGACTGCCAGTATTTTGCGGAATCGGGGTCTGATACCTTAACGCCGACAATACCCTCTGTTAAATCAAATTCCTCACGTGAGCCCATAATAACATCTGAATTCTGAGCAACAAGGCTGTAATAAACAGCAATTTCATCCATTGATTTCCAAGTGTATTCACGGTAATCAATATCAAAAATAATTCTTACATTATTCTTTTTAGCAAGCATCATTGCTTTAAGGCACGCCTCGCGGCTCGGGCTCTGAGCAAGTGCCGTTCCGCTGATAACGATAGCCTTAGCCGAGGATATATATTCCTCATCAACATCATCGGGCTCAAGGCAGAAATCCGCAACATTATCACGGTACATTAAAATTGATGATTTTTCCTTTGAAAGAATTTCAGTGAAAGTAAGACCAAGCTTTTCGCCGTTTTTAGCACGAGTGATATGACTTGTGTCTATTCCCTCTTTTTCAAAATAATTTGTTACAAAATCACCGAACTGATCATCTGAAACACAGCCGATAAAACCAACCTTACAGCCAAGGCGGGCAAGACCTACAGCAATATTTGCAGGCGAGCCGCCGACATATTTGTTGAAATTTGATGATTCCGAAAGCGGCATATACATATCGGTTGGGTTAAAATCAATAGCAATTCTGCCTATCGGAATAAAATCAATTGGTTTTGAGCTGTCAAATTCTATATACTTCATATCAGTAAACCTCCGCTTTATTATCTGAGCCGAAAATCAGGATGTGACGCTTTGCATTCTGATAAGCACCTTCAACCTCAGCATCCTGCAAATCGTAATATCCGTTAATGCTGTTTTCATTATAGCAATCGTGAACTGTTTTTTCAACCATATCAAAAGTTGCAGTTGCAATATTTATTTTTTTTATGCCTGTTTTTGAGCATTTTACAAAATCATCAGGGCTTATACCTGTACCGCCGTGAAGAACAAGCGGCACATCAACTGACTTTTCACATTCCTCAAGAATATCAAAACGAAGCTTCGGAGTTGATTTATAATTGCCGTGCGCATTACCGATTGCAATTGCAAGTGCTTCAACACCTGTTTCCTCTGCAAAGCGAACAGCATCCTGCGGCTTTGTGCAATTAATTGCAATATCCTCGCTGCCGTCCTCCGAACCGCCAACACAGCCGATTTCAGCCTCAACCGAAGCATCATACTGCTCTGCAAGTGCAATAACCTTTTTTGTTTCGGCAATGTTTTCTTCAAGCGGAAGGTGGCTTCCGTCAAACATAACCGATGTAAATCCCAAATCAAGTGCCTGCGATATTTTTTCAATTGTTTTGCCGTGGTCAAAATGAACGGCAACAGGCGTTTGTGCCGCCTCTGCCGCAGCAACCATAAGCGGACCGATGATTTCAAGCGGAGACTGCTTCAGCCTCACCTCCGCAATCTGAAGAATAACGGGAGCCTTCAGTTCCTCAGCGGCTTTAAGCACACCAAGCACCATTTCCATATTTGCCACAGAAAAAGAGCCTACTGCATAATTGCCGTTTTGTGCATCTGCAAGCAAATCACGCATATTAACAAGCATAGCAAAATACCTCAATATAAAAAATATGCGAGCTGATCTGTAAGCCGAGTTCTGTCTGGGGCAATTATCTATCTCGATACGCCATTGCTGACGTACTCCAGCCACATTTCGGGATTATGTGTCGAGCAAACAGCTTCCCTGTCTGTGTTGCAGCGGATAGGGTTTACATGGCAGCGGGTGTCTCCATCCGCTCGGTGAGCTCTTACCTCGCCTTTCCATCCTTACCGCATAAAGCGGCGGTTTATTTCTGTTGCACTTTCCCTAAGGCGGCCGTTAGCCGTTATCCTGCTCTGTGCTGCTCGGACTTTCCTCACATTAAAAAATGCGCAACTGCCCAATCAACTCGCGACTATATTTTAGTTTATAAAATCAACCGTGTCAATAATTTATTACGGTAAAGTTAAGATAAAATTAATTTTCAATTTTAACATTGAAAATACAAAAAATATATAGTAATATTTTAAGGAGGTGTTAGAATGGATTTCAATGATAACCGATTCGGCGGCAGAAATGATAAGGACCGTACAGTTCCGCCCGAAGAAAACTATTACGCTGATAATGATTTTAATTTTGATTTAAACAGCAGCAATAATAACGGCAGCTATTACAACAGATACAGAAGCAAAAATCAGAATCAATTTCAATACAATGAACCCCCGCGTCAATATAATTATAATAATGCGAACAGCTTCTATAATACAGATAACGGCTTCAGCTCCTCAAATGATTTTCTGCGTGACTATGAGGGCAGAAAAGCTGCCGAGGAATTTGACCGTCGGCCGCCTGTAAGAAAGGACAGGCCCTCACACAATACTCCAAAAAAGAAAAACCGCAAAAAAAACAAGCTATACTATGTTATTGCCGCACTTTCGGCATTACTGGCACTTGTGCTTGTTGTTACAGCTACAGGCTTAACCGCCCTTTCAAAAATAAACTATAATGAAAAAACGGATAACAAGTATGTTAACGCAGCCGATTTGAAATCATCATCAGGTGTTAAAAATATTCTGCTGCTTGGTGTTGATGCAAGATCAGGCGAAAGCGGCGAAACAAGCCGTGCCGATTCGATGATGCTGATTTCAATTGATTCAGATAACAATTGTATTAAAATGACTTCATTTTTAAGAGATACATGGGTATATATCCCCTGCAAGGACACAAGGCAAAGGCTGAATGCCGCCTGCACTTACGGCGGATACGAGGGTGTTGCAGACACTATTGAATACAATTTCGGTGTAAAAATTGACGGCTATGTTGTTGCCGATTTTGAAATGTTTGAAACAATGGTTGACTGCATAGGCGGCGTTAAAATTGATGTTACCGAGGAAGAGGCAAAGGAAGTAACAGGTCATCAGGGCAGATACGGCGGTGTAACCCTTGAAGCGGGAGAGCACAAACTCACGGGAGCACAGGCTCTTGCCTACTGCCGAATCCGAAAAATTGATACAGACTGGAAACGAACCGAGCGTCAGCGCACAGTGATGGAAAAAGTCATAAAGGGTGTTGCAAAATCGCCGTTTTCAGCACTCAGTATGATTACAAAAATTGCACCCTTTATTGAAACCAACCTTACAAAATCACAGATCATGAATTTTGCATTTAAAGCACTCGGCTGTATTTCAGGCGGTTTTGAACAGGAATCCTGCCCGTTTGACGGTACCTGGGAATACACAACAAAAAGCGGTGCATCCGTTATAGGAATAAATGTTGAAAAGAACAAGGAAAAATTATCTGAATTTATATACGGATAAACAAGTAAACCTTCTGCATTAAATATGCGGAAGGTTTTTTATTTCTTAAATCATATCAGGCAATTAATGCTTGTATATTAAATTATAATAGTGTATAATAACCTCATATTGTATTCTTTAACTCGGTGGTGAAATAATGCTCGGAAAATATGTCAGAGTCAGGGTCGTTAAACCTATTGGCTCCGTGGATGACGTTACGGGCTATAATTATCCGCTTAATTACGGAACTGTTTACAACACAGACAACCAAGGCGCTTTTATAATGGGAATACATCATCCCGTTAGTAATTTTGATGGACGAGTTATAGCCATATTAAGTGACAGAAAAAACGGAAAATTCATCTGGATTGTTGCACCTAAAAGCACAAGGTTCATTATCAATGATATTCGTGAATATATTGATGTAGAAAAGGATTTTCCAAACTACAAAATTGAATGCCTTTATGAAAGCAGCTGCGGTGCTGTTGTTTACAGAGATATAAAAGGCGAAATAAGATACCTGCTTATTAAAAACAGGCGTTCCGCACATTGGGGCTTTCCAAAGGGACATATTGAAGCAGGCGAAACAAAAGAGGAAACAGCTCTGCGCGAGGTGCTTGAAGAAACGGGAATCCGCATTAAGTTGATTGACGGCTTTGAATGTATCTCAAAATATAAAATTCAGAACAAAATTGAGAAAACGGTTTCAATTTTTGTCGGTACAACACAGGACACCTCAACCTCTATTCAAACAGAGGAAATCGAAGATTATATCTGGCTTACCTATGACAGAGCACTGAGTCTTTTAAAATTTGAGAATGATAAAAATATAATCACCTCAGCTCACGAATTTTTAAATAAAAACAATTATATTTAGGAGGATATTATGCAGGAGATTTGCCAAACAATACAGGAATTTTTAACCGCGCACGGTATTCCAGACTGGCTTGTAGTTTTTCTTATTTCCCTCTGCCCCATTCTTGAATGCAGACTGGGAATGTTTACAGCAATTGTTTTGCTTCAGATGAATCCGTTTGTCGGATTTTTAATCAGCTTTTTAGGAAATATTATTCCGATACCGTTTATTCTGCTTCTTATAAACTGGATATTTGAAATACTGAAAAAAGTGCCGGGATTAAACAAAATTGTATACTGGCTTGAAGAAAAAACTCTTAAAAAACGTGATAAAATTGATAAATACGGTGTGTGGGGCTTGCTTTTATTCGTTGCAATTCCTCTGCCCGGAACAGGCGGATGGACGGGTGCACTGCTTGCATCACTTCTTCATCTTGATAAAAAGAAATCCTTTGGTGTTATAGCCGTTGGTGTATTCATTGCAGGTCTTATCATAACCATTCTCTCACTTATTGTGGGAAATACTGTTTTCGGATAATCTTTTAATTCAACAAAATTTTCAGGGAGTAAATTTATGGGATTTTTAATTGCACTGCTTGTTTTGCTTATTATAGCAATCATAGCATTCGCCTGCTGGTTTATAGGGTACAGAAAAAACGGTAAATGCCCTATCTGTGCACTTGAAAAAATGGGTGTGCTAACCAAGGTCACTATGGATATTGAGGGTGATGAAGACTACGGCAACGGTGCCGCTTTGACTCCGCCTATGGGATGGAGCAGCTGGAATACCTTCAGGCAGAATATCAGTGAGGAATTAATTTTAAGCACAGCTGCCGCAATGAAATTATCAGGTCTGTTTGATGCAGGTTATCAATACATAAATCTTGATGACTGCTGGCACAGTTCGCTCAGAGATAAAAACGGTAATCTTCAAAGCGATCTTGGAAAATTTCCATCCGGAATTGAAGACCTTGTAAACAAAATCAATTTTATGGGAATGAAGGTAGGTATTTATTCCTCAAACGGAACGCTTACCTGCGAGGATCTTCCCGCCAGCCTTGGCAACGAAGTGCGTGATGCCAAAACGATTGCTTCATGGGGCTGTGAATTTTTCAAATATGATTTTTGCCACAACAAAAAAATAAGCGGTGATGCCCCCGTTATTGAGGGAATTGAAATCAGCCGCATAGGTAAAACCGCAGACATAACACTTAAGCCCCAGGACGCCAGATTCAGCGGCAGAGCGTGTGTTGTTAACATCAAAAGGCTTCCGAGCGGAAAGGGCATTGGTCTTTTAAATCACGGAGCAGGCACTGCAACATTTAAACCTGTTGTAGATGTAAGCGGAGAATATGCAATCACTCTTTTAACCTATAAAAGCCCTAATTTAACACACGAGCAGTATCTTCAGGTTATTGTTAACGGAGAAATTCACGAAATATTCTTCCCTAAAACAAAGGGCTTTACTCCAACAGGACGAGCTCAGCTTATTGTTAAACTCAACAACGGCGAAAATGAGATTATTCTCAGAAATCCCGTACGCACACTGGCAGACAGTGCTTATGTACAATACACCCGAATGGGCAGGGCTCTTAAAAAGGCTTCAAAAGAGGTTGCCGCTGAAAAGGGCACTGAAGAAAAGCCCATCGTATTTTCCTTATGTGAATGGGGCACATCTCTTCCTTGGCATTGGGGTGCAAAGGCAGGTAATATGTGGAGAACAACTCACGATATTATGCCTTTCTGGAAAAGTGTTTATCTTATCTATCTTCGCAACATCACACTTTACAAGCATGCAAAGCCCGGTGCATGGAATGATCCTGATATGCTTGAGGTCGGAAACGGCAAGCTCACGGATGATGAAAACAGAGCACACTTTTCTTTATGGTGTATGATGGCTGCCCCGCTTATTCTTGGAAACGATATAAGGCAGTTTGTGAATGATGACGGAACTGCAATTGAGGACCACCCTGTTCTTCAGATTGTTACAAACCAAGAGCTTATTGCTATAGATCAGGATACACTCGGCAAATCAGCTAAAAGAATTAAAAAGGTTTCAGGCATTGATGTTCTTGCACGTCCGCTTTCAAATGGCGATATTGCACTTTGCTTCTTTAATACAAGCAGCAAAAGCAACGGCATTTCATTTGATATTAATGATCTTGGTGGCGATGATTATCTTGAGTTCAATGCAAATCAATCATCCTACTCCGTTCATGAGCTGTGGAGTGATGAAAGATTTAACGGAAAGATTATTTCTGCATCTATGCCAAAACACGGTGTTAAGGTTTACAGAATAAGTAAATAAATATTATATAGAAAGCACAGTCCGAATGGACTGTGCTTTTTGATTTAAAAATATGTTGGTGATTTATCATATTTGCAGCTTCGGTAAGCAAGTCCAGAGGCAAGATAATCTCCATTTCTGCAGAGAAGCTCATCTACACGCACAAAGCTATAGCCCTGTTCTTTTAAATCACTTATTGCATTCAACACTCCTTCTACAGTTGTTTGCTTGGTATCGTGAAGAAGAAATATTTTGCCATCCTCTGCATTTTTCATAAGATAGTTATACACATATTCAGCATCCTGATGCTTCCAGTCGGCAGGATCGTTGGACCATAATACAGCCTTTTTATCTATCTTATTAAGTTTCCTGCCTGTATAAAACCCGTGAGGGGGTCTGAAAAATTCGGGTTTCTCACCGGTTACCCGTTCAATTTCATCGTCTGTTTGGTACAATTCATTTATATAATTTTCAGCCGACGTATTAAATAAAGTGCAATGGGTATATGTATGATTACCTATAAGATGCCCGTCACTCTGCATTTTTTTAACAACATCCTCTTTACCCTCTATCTTTTTGCCGAGCAGAAAAAACGAGGCTTTTATACCCTCAGCATTCAAACCGTTAAGCAGCTGCATTGTGTAGTCACCCGGACCGTCATCAAAAGTAAGTGCAATCATTCTATCCTGATTTTCGACCTCAATAGTATAATTCTTTTCAAACGGTGTTGTTACAAACGGCACCAACACATAGGCACAGATTGAAAGTACAATTGCAATTACAATTGCCTTGGTATGCCTTTTTTTATTTAATCCCATTTCATCACTTTGCTCCTGTATACTATATAATAGTATAGCAGAAATTTATTAACACAATATAAACATTTGTAATAAAATTATCACAAAATAACAAAAGCGGATACCGAAGTATCCGCTTTTATTGATTATTATTATATTATTAGTTGTTGATAAGCTTATCTTCTTCGCTGTTCCAGCTATAGAGCTTACGAACTTCCTCACCAACAGCCTCTGATGAATGCTCAGCAGCAAGCTTTCTCATGGCTTTGAAGTGAACCTGACGGCCTGCAGGGCTCATATCAAGCAGGAATTCCTTAGCAAATGTTCCGTCCTGAATATCTGAAAGAATCTTCTTCATAGCCTTCTTGGTGTCCTCAGTAATAATCTTAGGACCTGTAATGTAATCACCGTATTCAGCAGTGTTTGAAATTGAATATCTCATTCCTGCAAAGCCTGACTGATAAATAAGGTCTACAATGAGCTTCATTTCGTGAATGCACTCAAAGTAAGCATTTCTTGGATCATAGCCTGCTTCACAGAGTGTTTCAAAGCCTGCCTGCATCAGTGCACAAACACCGCCGCAGAGAACAGCCTGCTCACCGAAGAGGTCTGTTTCAGTTTCTGTTCTGAAGGTTGTTTCAAGAACACCTGCACGAGCACCGCCGATGCCGAGAGCATACGCAAGTGCCTTATCAAGAGCGTGACCTGTTGCATCCTGCTCAACGGCAACAAGGCAAGGAACACCTTTGCCTGCCTGATATTCAGAACGAACCGTATGACCCGGGCCCTTAGGTGCAATCATAGTTACATCAACAAACTTAGGTGGCTTGATTGTGCCGAAGTGAATATTGAAGCCGTGAGCAAACATAAGCATATTGCCTTCCTCAAGGTTTGGCTCAATTTCATTTTTATAAACATCTGCCTGAAGCTCATCATTAATGAGAATCATAATAACATCTGCTTTTTTAGCTGCTTCAGCTGTTGTGAAAACCTCAAAGCCCTGAGCCTCTGCTTTTGCCCATGACTTGCTGCCTTCATATAAGCCGATAATAACATTGCAGCCTGATTCCTTTAAATTAAGTGCGTGTGCGTGACCCTGAGAACCATAGCCGATAACAGCAATTGTTTTGCCTGCAAGATAATCAAGGTTACAATCTGATTCGTAAAAAATCTTTGCGTCTGACATTTCATTTTCCTCCATTGAAATTTCAATAAATATTTACAAGCGAGTTGTATGATTACCCGTTTGTATTATTAACAATTCATATTATATCTTGTACGATGTCTAATGTCAACCAATAAATAAAAAATTATTTTTGCAGCCTTTCCATAGCATGGATAATATGAAGGCGCATTGCCGTTCTGGCACCCTCGGGATTTCGTTTTTTTATAAAGTCCATAATAAGTCTGTCATCCTTCAGATTATCCTCACTTACATCCTGATCCTTCGTTAAAACCACAACACCTTTTTTTATTGCATTGAATATAATAGGCATAAACTGCTTGACAAAGGAATTATGTGTTGCATTTGCAATGCTTTCGTGGAACTTCTGCTCATCCTCTGTTCTGTCCTCACCGCTGAGAATCTTTTCTTCAATTTTTTCGCCGTAATAACAGATTATTTCTATTTCCTCATCAGTTGCCCTTTCTGCCGCAAGATAGGCACAATCCGGCTCAAACATAAGGCGCATTTCAAACAAATCATCAAGCCCCGAAGCAATATCGCTGAAATTCTGTGAGCTTATAATTGTATTTGATGTAACAAACGTGCCCCTGCCTCTTTTTATTTCAAGGATACCGTTTGTTGTTAATATTTTAATCGCTTCTCTGAGCGTTGAACGGCTCACACCAAGCTCAAGCGCCAAATCGTTTTCATTCGGAAGCTTATCTCCCACCTTGAAACGGTTTTCCTCTTCAATCATTGTCATAATCTGCTGGGCTGTGCTGTCTGCCAGCATTTCCGGTTTACTCATATAGACACCTCTTTCTATAATAATATCACACGTTGTATGAAGATGTCAACAAGTTGTCAGACATCTTACAACCTATTTATCTAAAATCACAGTTTTCAAACGCATTATTTGTGCATTTTTCTTAATTATTTTCATATTACTTGTAAATCATAAGCAAATGGAGTAAAATCATTGATATAAAGGAGTGACAGATATTGAACAAGGCAAATCAACTCAGATTTTACATAGAGGCACTTTGTGTATACGATTTGAAGAGGGACGAAGTTATTTCTGCCCTGCTTGAGCTTTTACAGAATATAAATAACGAAAAGGTGCTTGAAAAGCAAAGCGAATTTTTCAGAAGGGTTACAAGCCATCAGTCTTTTGCAGAATATGTTTCAAGGTTGATTCTGACCGATGACAATGCATTTACAAAAGCAGCCGCAAGCGGTACCGTGAATGAACTTCCGCAGTCTGTTCTGAACGGTGTAAAAAGTGATCTTGAAAAACTTGAAGCAATTGCATTCATCAAGCCTGAGGATATTTACAATTCCGTTGATGATAACGACTTAAAAAGCGTTTTAAAAACACTTCCCGCATGGGAAACAGGAAAAGCAATTTCTCCTTTCTGCAAAAATTGGGGCAATCAGCTTGATGATATTATTGCTTACCACAAAGCAAACGGCTATGGTATGTACTCAAAATATGTTGCATTTACATGGAGAAATCACAGCCTTTGTCCAATTCAGGGCACTGACCCGATTTTGCTTACAGACTTAAAGAACTACGAGCTTCAGCGGCAAAAGGTTATAGACAATACGGAAAGCTTTGTAAACGGCTATCCCTCTAACAATGTTCTTCTTTATGGTGACAGAGGCACGGGCAAAAGCTCAACCGTACACGCTGTTTTAAATGAATATGCAAAGCATGGACTCAGAATGATTGAAATATCGAAAAGTGATATTCCGGATTTGAATTTAATACGTGAATTACTTTCAGACAGTCCTATGAAATTCATTATATTTATTGATGACCTGTGCTTTGATTCGCACGATGATTCCTTCGGCGAGCTTAAGGCGGCACTTGAGGGAAGTCTTTCAGGCAGAAAGCATAACACAATCATCTATGCAACCTCAAACAGACGTCATCTGATTAAAGAGAGCTTCTCAGACCGTGAAAATGATATTAACCGAAATGATATTATGCAGGAACAGCTCAGTCTTTCAGACCGCTTCGGTCTTTCCATAACCTTTGTAAATCCGGACAAAAAGGATTACCTGGATATTGTTGATAAAATTGCGGCAGATAGAGGGCTTGCCGTTGACACATATAAACTGCATCTCGTTGCCGAGCAGTGGGCAACGCGCAAGGGCGGAAGATCCCCGCGCTGTGCACGTCAGTTTATTGATTTTGTTGAAAGTGCCGAAATGCGCGGTAAAGAATGGTAAAAATCAATTAAAAAATTATTAACAAAATTTACCGAATGTTTATTAATAAGACAAATTATGAACAAAAACAAATGATAGTATTATCACAAAAGGAGAAATACCATGAGCAATAAAATTCTTGTTGTAGATGATGACCTTCACATCTGCGAATTACTTAAGCTTTATCTTGAAAATGAAAATTACACTGTTTATGTTGCAAACGACGGACAGTCTGCAGTTGATATATTCGCCGCAAAAGCTCCCGATCTTGTGCTGCTTGATATAATGCTGCCTAAAATGGACGGCTGGCAGGTTTGCCGTGAAATTCGCAAATCTTCCTCTGTTCCTATAATTATGCTCAGTGCAAAGGGCGAAACCTTTGACAAGGTGCTTGGTCTTGAGCTTGGCGCAGATGACTATGTAACAAAACCGTTTGAAGCCAAGGAGGTTATGGCACGTATAAAGGCGGTGCTGCGCAGAACAAAGGGTGACGGTGACAGCAGTGCTGCTGAGAAAAAAACAGTTATATATGACAAGTTGGAAATAAATATTGTTAACTATGAGCTAAAGGTTAACGGTGTTGCAGTAGACACGCCGCCTAAAGAGCTTGAGCTTATTTATCACTTTGCTTCCAATCCCAACAGGGTTTACACACGTGATCAGCTTCTTGATGAGGTCTGGGGCTTTGATTACTATGGTGATTCACGAACTGTAGATGTTCACGTGAAGCGCCTTCGCGAAAAACTTGAGGGTGTTTCGGAACAATGGGCACTCAAAACCGTTTGGGGTGTAGGCTACAAATTTGAAACCAAGGAATAAAATTTATGTTTATAAAAGATAAATTTTGTGCTGCAAAAAGAAATATTACCGATTATTTGTTTATGAATACGAATATTTTCGCAAAATACTTCATACTTTTTGCAGTTATTTTTCTTATTGTCCTTACCGTGCTTGGCTCTTCCCTGTTTATTATCGTTAACAATTACACGGCAAATGAGCGTACGAAGCTGCTCCGAACAAACACATCATCACTTGCAGGCACGGTTGAAAACATTATTCAGCTTCAGGATATGAACAAAATGTACAGTATAGAGAAAGTGATTATATGTGAAACACTTTCAACTGTATCTCAATCTATTGAGGCTGATATCTTTGTTTGTGATCTTAACGGGAATATTATTCTGTGCAGCGAAAGGGCAGATTCTTATCCCTTCTCAGGAACTCTTTCTGCCTGCGGAAAGCACGATAATCTAAAAATTCACACCAGCATTATTGATTCCGTTTCACAGCAGGGCGAAATCGTTGAAAAAACACATATATCAAACCTGCTTTATTTTGTTGTTGGCTGTCCGATTATATCAGACGGGGTAACTATCGGAGCAGTTTTTGCCCTTGCCAACACAGGTGTGCAAACGCTTGTGCTTGAATTTTTAAGAATATTTATAATCTCCGCATTTTTCTGCCTTATTCTTGCATTTATATGTATATACTATTTAACAAAGAAAATGGTTACGCCGCTTCAGCAAATGAGCAATGCAGCCAAGCAGTTTGCTTCAGGAGATTTTTCATACAGAGTAAAAATCAACGGAAGTGATGAGCTTGCCGATCTCGGCAGAGCTTTTAATGATATGGCAGATGCTCTTGATGTGCTTGAAGGCTCAAGACGAAGCTTTGTTTCAAATGTTTCTCATGAGCTGAAAACCCCTATGACCTCTATTGCAGGCTTCATTGACGGAATACTGGACGGCACGATTCCGAATAATAAGCAGGATTATTATCTTGAAATTGTAAGTACTGAAATAAGAAGGCTTTCAAGGCTTGTGGTTTCCATGCTGAATATGAGCAAAATTGAAAGCGGAGATCTTGAAATGAAGCCTTCCAATTATGATATAACAGATCAGATAATCCACATTCTTTTAACCTTTGAACAGAAAATAGAAAACAAAAGCATTGAAATCCGCGGGCTTGATGCCTTAAGGCCAACATATATTGTTGCTGACCCTGATATGATTTATCAGGCAGTTTACAATCTGTTTGACAATGCCGTTAAGTTTACCAACAACGGCGGTTATATTGAAGTTAAGCTTACCGAGCACAATACGGATATTGAGGTAAGCATAAAAAACAGCGGAACCGGCATCAAAGCAGAAGAGTTATCACACGTTTTTGAGCGTTTTTATAAGGTTGATAAAAGCCGAAGCCTTGATTCAAAGGGAGCAGGACTTGGTCTTTATATCGTTAAATTAATGATTGAAATGCACGGCGGCAGAGTTGTTGCCAAGAGTGACAATGTTGAAACCGCAGAGTTTTCATTTAATCTGCCTAAGCAGTTCAGTCCTATTTATAAAAAGGAGAAAAAATAAACATGAATGAATTTGACAACAATGAAGAGCGCTTAGAACCTCATATCACTGAGGAAAATGAAAAAGAAGCAGTAAATAATACTTCTGATTCCACAGAAGGAAACACAACTTACCATTATGCATATAAAAAGCCTGAAAATAAAGAAGCCGATAATAATACACCACAGGGCGGCTATTATCAGCCTCCGCAAAGCACCGAATACCGTACTGCCTTTAATGGTGAACCAATAAATAGCACTCCGTTTGATGCCTCCGATTATGGTGCCGCTCCTAAAAAGAAAAAGAATAAAACGGTTATCGTATTGGTTACAATATTTGTTGCGTGTATTCTTTTTGCAGTTATCGGTATAATAACAGCTTCAATCTCCTCACCCGATGAAAACAAAAATTTCAATTCCAATCCAAACTCCTCCTCTCAGGTTCAGACACAGGATCAGGAGGATGTTCCGAAAACAACAGCCACGGGTGAGTACACTGTTGCAGGTGTTGCTGAAAATTGTATTGATTCCTGTGTGGGTATTACTGTTTATACGCAGTCAACAAGCTACAGTAATTTCTATGGCTATGGTTACGGCTCAGGTAATCAGCAGGGTAATGGATCTGAAGAAGTAAAGTCCGGTGAAGGATCGGGTATTCTTATGCTGGAGGATAACGGAAGAACCTATATTTTAACTTGTGCACACGTAATCAGTGACGGTTCCAGCTTTAAGGTTACACTTAATGATAAAACCGAATATGATGCCACAATGGTTGGCTATGATGCTCAAACAGATATAGGTGTGCTTGTAATCAATGCAACAGGTCTTAAAATAGCTGAATTTGCAAAATCCGATTCAACTGTACTTGGTGAACAGGTTGTTGCAATAGGCTGCCCCGGCGGAATTGATTTCTTAAACAGCATATCAAGCGGATATATTTCAGCTCTGGCAAGACCTATATCATCAACTATCGGATATGATACAGACTGCATTCAGATTGATGCCGCTATAAACCCGGGAAACAGCGGCGGTGCTTTATTTAATATGCAGGGCCAGGTTATAGGCGTTAATTCCTCCAAAATAGCCGCCACCGAATATGAGGGCATGGGATTTGCCGTACCGAGTGACACAGCAATTGAAACCGCAAACAGCCTTATAAGAGTAGGTTACGTTGAGGGCAGAGCAAAGCTTGGTATAACCTATAAAAACATCACATCCTATTCAAACTCAACAGCAATCATCAATGAGCTTGCAAGACTCGGATATGAAAATGCAAACGGAACTATGGTTATAAATGAGGTTTCAAGCGATTCAGATCTTGCAGGAAAGGATATTAATGAATATGATATGATTATTGCCGTTAACGGTGAAACTATGACATCAACTGATGTTATGACATCCATTCTGGCAGACAGCAAACCGGGTGACTCCGTTAAGCTTACAATTGCACGTATTCAGAACAACCAAATAAACACCTTTGAAGTTGAATGTAAATTAATCGAATCAAAAGGATAAAAATAAACATTCAAGCACCCGATTTGTAAAAGCAAATGGGGTGCTTTTTCTGTGCCAAACTGCCGTCTCCATCATAATATAAATTGAAATGATTGGGGGATTGCTAATGGCTACTATCAGCTTATGCATGATTGTAAAAAACGAAGAAAAAGTGCTTTCGCGGTGTCTGGACAGCATAAAAAATGCTGTTGATGAGATTATCATCGCAGACACAGGCAGCACAGACAGCACAAAAGACATTGCATACAGGTATACAGATAAGGTTTATGATTTTGAATGGACAGACAATTTCTCAGAGGCAAGAAATTTTTCATTTTCCAAGGCAACAAAGGATTTTATTTTATGGCTTGATGCGGATGATGTAATCACATCGGAAAACAACACCAAACTTATAGAATTAAAAAATAATCTTGATAATACCGATACAGTTATGATGAAATATAACACAGCATTTGACGAAGACTCAAATGCGACCTTTTCCTATTTCAGAGAACGTCTTGTCCGCAGAGCAACACCGCACAAATGGAAAGGCCGAGTTCATGAAGCTATAGAATATACAGGAAGAACAATTTACAGTGATATTGAAATCAATCATCATTCTGTTAAAACTGAATACAGCACAAGAAATCTGGACATATATGAAAAGCAACGTTCAGACGGTGAACTTGTACAGCCGCGTGATATTTTTTATTATGCAAGAGAGCTTTATTATCACAAAAAATACAATAAAGCTATTTCCATTCTGCATGAATTTCTTGAAAATGAAAACGCATGGATAGAAAATAAAATTGAAGCGTGCAAAATTCTTTCCGCATGCTACCGCGAAACAGATAATATAGACAAAGCCATTGAGATTTTGTTTATTTCTTTTGCATACGATACTCCAAGAGCAGAAATCTGCTGTGCAGCAGGTAATCTGTTGATGCAGATTGGTAAGTATAAAAAAGCAATCTATTGGTTTGAGCTTGCCCTGACACTTAATATTAATGAACATAACGGCGGTTTCACTGATATAGATTCTTACGGTTACACACCAAGCATTCAGCTTTGTGTTTGCTACGATAAGCTGAAAAATTATACAAAGGCGGAGGAATATAATATCAAAGCCGGCTTATACAGACCTCATTCCGCAGCATATCTGCAAAATCTTGAATATTTTAAAACACTTCACCAAAACGGTGTATTATGAATAAACTGAATATAGATGTTAATTTAACATCTATATTAAATTGAGGAGTGCAGATTATGCGTTTGAATACAAACATTTACAATGGCAACAGCTGTTCTGAAAACAATGACTGCTGTGTAAGCCATATTTGCTGCTGTTCTCAGGGTGCAACAGGTGCCACAGGTCCTACCGGTCCTACTGGTCCGACCGGTCCTTCCAACGGTATAACGGGTCCAACAGGTCCAACAGGTCCAATCGGTGTTACAGGCCCAATCGGCCCAACCGGTCCTCAGGGTAATACCGGAGCTGACGGTATGAACGGAGCTATGGGACCCACCGGTCCTACAGGCCCTACCGGTGCCAATGGTATCAATGGAACAAACGGAGCAATGGGTCCAACAGGTCCGACAGGTGCTACAGGCACAACAGGTGCGACGGGTGCCACCGGTGTTACAGGTCCTACAGGCGCAACAGGTGCTGACGGTACAAACGGAGCTATGGGACCCACCGGTCCTACAGGTGCTCCCGGTCAGAATGGTGCAATGGGACCCACCGGTCCGACGGGTGCTAATGGTGCCGCAGGCGCAACCGGTCCTACCGGTCCGACGGGTGCTAACGGTGCTGCAGGCGCAACCGGTCCTACCGGTCCTACTGGTCCTACGGGTGCTAACGGTGTCGCAGGTGCTACAGGTCCTACAGGTCCGACGGGTGCTGCCGGTGCCGCAGGTGCTACAGGTCCGACAGGTGCTAACGGTGCCGCTGGTGCTACAGGTCCTACCGGTCCGACGGGTGCTGCCGGTGCCGCTGGCGCTACAGGTCCTACAGGTCCGACAGGTGCTACCGGTGCCGCAGGTGCTACAGGTCCTACAGGTCCGACGGGTGCTACCGGCCCTGAAGACGGCTTAGCAGCATTCGGAGGAAAATACAACACAACACCTCAGACATTGAATCTGACTTTGGGCGGTACAACTCAGATTCCGCTTCCAACAGCAATGCCTGCAGAAGATGTAACCTATGCAACAGCAAACAGCTTAACAATAACCGAAGCAGGTGTATACGAGGTAAACTATTTCAGTAACTTATCTGCTGCATTAGGAACAACAGTAACAATGGCCGTTCGTCAAAACGCAACCAACATCCCGAGCACAGTAATTTCAAGGCTTCTTTCAGTTGGTGTAAGCTCTATTTACAGCGGTAGCGTTATTGTAAGCCTGAATGCCGGTGATGTAATTGATATGGCAATTTCTGCTTTGCTGGCAGTTGGTGTAACATTGGGCACAGGTGTAAGTGCAACACTTACAGTTAAAAAATTAAACTGAAAATTTGCAATCAATAATAAAACATTAATTAAGTTAAAAAAAGCCGCCATAAGGCGGCTTAAACTTTACATATTTTTTCAAAAGCAATGCATAATATCCTTATAGATCAAAAATAAGGAACGGAATAAATATGCAAATCAATAAAGATAATATAAATGAAAAAGTTTTTAACAGCAAAACGCCCTTCATTCTTGATTTCTATTCTGATTTTTGTATGCCCTGCAAAATGCTTTCACCTGTAATGGATGAAATTGCACAGGAATATAAAGACACAGTTCAAATCGGAAAAGTTAATACAGATCATGAAAAGTCGCTTGCCGCCGAATACGGGATAATGGCTGTTCCAACCCTTGTATATATTAAAAGCGGAAAAGAAGTTGACCGCACTGTAGGCGTGATTTCAAAAGAAGAAATCATAAGCAGAATAAAAGGTTAACACTATGTATGACGTTTTAATTATAGGTGCAGGCCCTGCAGGACTATCAGCCGCCGTGTATTTAAAAAGGGCTATGCTGTCTGTAGCAATTATTGAAAAGCAACCACTTTCGGGAGGGCAGATTTTAACCTCCTATAACATAGAAAACTATCTTGGTTTCACACAGATAAGCGGCACTGAACTGGCTGAAAAATTCAAAAAGCACGCTGAAGCAGCAGGTGCCTGTTTCATATTCGGCGAGGTATTAAAAATCAATAAAAATTCGGTTGAATTGCATAACGGAAAAACAATTTCTGCAAAAGCCATCATTATTGCTTCCGGAGCGAGCCACAGACATCTTGGTATAAAGGGCGAAAAGGAATTTATCGGAAAAGGCATTTCCTATTGTGCCACGTGTGACGGTGCCTTCTTTGCAGATAAAAGCGTTGCCGTTATCGGCGGCGGAGATGCTGCACTTGAGAATGCACTGTATCTCAGCAATATCTGCAAAAGGGTTACACTGATTCACCGCAGAAAAAGGCTGCGTGCAGCAGAAATTCTTGCTGAAAGATTTTTTTCAAAGCCAAACACAGAATTTATACCCAATGATGAAGCCAAAGAATTTTGCGGAGATAAAAAACTGACAAATATTATTCTGAAAAGCGGTAAAACACTTGCAGCTGACGGAGCTTTTATTGCAATCGGCCAATCACCGCAGACTAAATTCATTTCTAAGGATATAAAAACAAATGTTAACGGCTATATCATAACTGATAATGACTGCATAACCTCAGAAGACGGTATATTCGCAATAGGTGATGTCAGGGAAAAACCCTGCCGTCAGATTATAACCGCTGCCGCAGATGGCGCTGTTGTTTCACAAAGTGTTTTAAATTATATAAATAGTTTATAGCAAAACAAGGTTCTGATTTACTCACCGCAAATCAGAACCTTGTTAGTCTTATTTAATAACGAATAAAAAATCCGAAAGCGTCACCGACAATGGTGAGTTTCGGATTTTTATCTTTTGGTGGAGATGGCGGTAGTCGCTCGGTGAGCTTCTGCGCTCACCGACACGCCGCGCCTAAAAACAGTTCCCCGAACTGTTTTCTTAACGGCTGTTTCGACTACTATTTCTATTATTTAGAAAAAGAGTGCCAAAAGGCACTCTTTTCAAAATGGTGGAGATGGCGGTAGTCGAAACCGCGTCCTGAAACATATCCTCAGGGCTTTCTACGTGTGTAGTTTGTTATTTAAGGATTCCCCTCACAAAACGGCGGCAAACAGCCTTTTTACTACGGTAGGCTCTGATACCTGACAGAAGCCGAGCCGCTCTTCTGTTCATGTTCGCCACTAAGTCGACGCCTTATTCCATTCCGTGGCACTCACGGATAAGACGAAAGCTGCATTAGGCAGCTAAAGCTACTGATTTATTATTGTCAGTTAATTTTAAAGTGTTACTTTTAAAGCGGTGCAACTCCGCTACACGCTTACCAAGATTCCCTGCCCCAGTCGAAATCCTTTCATCCCCATATTCATATCAATAGCGTTCCTTGAATTCACGCTCTATCATACGCCGGGCATCACGCTTTGCGGCAACCTCACGCTTATCGTGAAGCTTTTTACCCTTGCAAAGCCCTATTTCAAGCTTTGCCCTGCCGTTCTTCAGATAAAGCTGCAGCGGAACAATACTTAAACCCTGCTGCTGGCTTTGACCGAACAGCTTCATAATTTCCCTTTTATGCAGCAGCAAACGCTTTTTTCGCATGGGATCGCGGTTAAAAATATTGCCCTGCTCATAGGGTGAAACGTGCATACCGATTGCAAACATCTCACCGTCATCAACACTGCAGAAGGAATCCTTCAGGTTCACTCTGCCGTTTCTGATAGATTTAATTTCCGTGCCGTAAAGCTCAATTCCTGCTTCATAGGTATCAAGAACAAAATAATCGTGATAGGCCTTTTTGTTTCTTGCAATTACCTGCTGAATTTCACTGTTTCCCAAGCCTACCCACTCCTATCTTATATTTTATATAAGGCTTCTGCCCTCAATTGCTCTGGAAAGTGTAACCTCGTCTGCATATTCAAGGTCTGCCCCTACGGGAACACCGTATGCAAGCCTTGAAACCGTAATACCCATTGGCTTCAGCAGTCTGCTGATATACATTGCAGTTGCTTCACCCTCAACGGTTGGATTTGTTGCCATGATTACCTCTTCAACAACACCATCCGAAAGGCGGGCAATAAGCTCCTTTATACGTATCTGGTCAGGTCCGATGTTATCCATTGGTGAAATTGCACCGTGCAGAACGTGGTATGTTCCCTTATACTCGTGTGTACGCTCAATTGCTGCAACATCACGCGGGTCTTCAACAACGCAAATAACGCTTTTATCCCTGCTTTCACTCTTACATATAGGGCAAAGCTCATCATCTGCCAAATCACAGCAGATTTTGCACTGCTTGATTTTAGTATGTGCATCCGTTATTGCATTCGCAAAGGCATTAGCCTCTTCACTGCTTAAACCAAGCACATAAAATGCCATTCTCTGAGCAGTTTTATGACCTATGCCCTGCATTCTCTCAAACTGATCTATTAAATTCTGAAGAGGTGCTAAATTATAAGCCATAATTGCTCCTTAAGTTCTTTTTAAAGTCCCGGAATATTCATTCCGCCTGTTACTGAAGAAAGCTCACGCTCTGATTCCTCTTCTATCTGGCGCATTGCTTCATTCAGCGCTGCAACAAGCATATCCTCAAGCATTTCAACATCCTCAGGGTCAACAACCTCAGGATTAATTCCTATTGCCTTAACCTCATGCTTGCCTGTAACGGTAACCTCAACCATGCCGCCGCCTGATGAAACAACATATTCCTTTTCAGCAAGCTCTGCCTGCTTTCTTTCAATATCCTCCTGCATCTTCTGCGCCTGCCTGAGCATATTCTGCATATTTTTCGGGCCGCCGCCCATTCCCTGTGGAAGTCTTGCTTTCATAAAAGTTTGCTCCTTTATTTTAAATTTTATTCAATCTTCATATCTATATGGCCCTGTGCCATAGAAATCAAATCCTCAAGAGGATCCCTCTTTGGTAAATCATCTTCCTTTTTTTTGAAAAGACCAAGCTTGAACTGCTGACCCGTAACCTCAAACAACGCCTGCTTGATTGCCTTTGAATGAGTCGGAATTTTTATAAACTGCCTTAAAACAGGATTCTGGCTGTCTATCAGGAAGAATTCATCCCTTATATATCCCCTTGCACCATTTAAAACACCATACAGTGCAATGTCTGATTTATAAATAGCCTCCATAAAATCTGCCCACTGTGTAAATTCAGTCTGAGCGGAGGAGGTTGCTTCCGTTCTCTGCACAGGTACGGACATTGGCTGTTCAGATTCCTTAGTTGGTTCCTGATGAACAGGAGGTAATTCCTCGGCAGGCTTTTCTATATCAACACTTTTTTCCTGAATCGGAACCGGAATATCATTACGAGCTGCCTGCTGCTTTTCAGACTGTTCCTCTTTAACAACCGTTTTAACCGGCTTAGCAACCGAAACACTTATACCGTTTTTAACGGCATTTTCAAGCGCGGAAATTCTGTCCAGCAAAGCATCTGTTGATGCTTCAAGCTTTGGCTGACAGAGCTTGATAAAGCTCATTTCCATTTCAATTCTTGAATTTGCCCCGCCCTTAATAACCGTTAATGTATTCTGAAACAAATCAAGCGCAAAGATAATTTTTGCAAATGTGAAATTTTCGGCACTTGAAACAATCGTGTTGTATTCATCATCTGTGCAGATAATCAATTCTCTGCTTTTATTAACTGTTTTAACAATAAGAAAATTTCTGAAATGATTTATCATTTCAACACAAAGGCGTTCCATATCATAGCTGTTCTGATGAAGCCTGCTGATAATATTAAGGGCATCACCGCTGTTCTGATGACAAAGGGCATCCGAAAGCTCATAAAGGGCTTCCCTTCCTGCAATACCTGCAACCTCTGAAACAAGCTTGGAATCAATGCTTTTGCTTCTGCCTGCGCACTGATCAAGAATTGAAAGTGCATCACGCATACCGCCGTCTGCAATTCGGGAAATCAGCACAGCCGCATCATCATCAAGCTGCATATTTTCACAGCCTGCTACCTGCTTTAATCTTACTGCCATTGTTTCAGGCTGAATACGCTTGAAATCAAAACGCTGGCACCGTGAAAGAATCGTTGCAGGAAGCTTGTGTACCTCTGTTGTTGCAAGAATAAATATAACGTGTGCAGGCGGCTCTTCAAGTGTTTTTAGAAGAGCATTAAAAGCACCTGTTGAAAGCATATGCACCTCGTCTATAATATAAACACGATATTTACCTCTTAACGGTGTGTAGTTAGCCTCTTCCCTTAAATCACGGATATTATCTACACCGTTGTTTGAGGCGGCATCTATTTCAACAACATCATAAATTGTGCCTGCATCAAGCCCTTTGCACACTTCACATTCGTTGCATGGCTCGCCGTTTTCATTATGTTCACAGTTAACCGCCTTGGCAAGAATTTTTGCACAGCTTGTTTTTCCTGTGCCTCTTGAGCCTGTAAAAAGATAAGCGTGGGAAATTCTGTTTTCTTTAATTTCATTAATAAGTGTGGACGTAACGTGATCCTGCCCATAGACATCGGAAAATACCTTAGGACGATACTTACGATATAAAACCTGATACAAAATTCCCACCTCTTTGCACAAAAAACACGGCTGCATTCTTAACGTAACGTACAGACTTGTCTGCGGCGCACAGAATAATCCACTTATTGCTGCTCGGTTCCCCGCCTGACAAGGTTCGTAGCATCCCGTCGCACAGGGCCCATACGCTACGCTAAAAATGCAACCGCTTATAAATTAACTTTAACAAAAGTATTATAAACTATTTTTACTCTGAAATCAACACTTTTTCTATTTCGGCAAAATAGATTGTATGCATATCATGATCACTATACCATTTCTGCATAATATCCTCATCAATAAAACTGCTTTCATCAAGAAGCCGGCTTGCCATTTTCCTGCATATAAGCACAAGCTTTGCCTGCTCAAAATACGGTGCATTTTCATCATAAACAGCAGCAAGCCCTGTTTCCTTTATCTTATCAAAATCTCTTCCGCTTTTGGAACCGCAGAATTTAAGTGCATCCTTTTCGGTATCATTAAAAAAGCAAAGTGAAAAATATTTTTCATTATCAATAAGCCTTTTTGTGTATCTGCTTTCACGAACATAAACGGTTGCCGTATCCTTGCCCCAAAGCTCGCCTATACCGCCCCATGATACGGTCATGGGATTGCAGCCTTCGCCGTCCTTTGCCGTAAGCAATGCCCAATCATTTGCAATAAGCTTTACAACGCTTTCTTTTATATCTCTTACATTAATTTCTTTCATTACGAACACCTCTGTAATATTATATTAAAACAATTTCAAAAAATCAACCAAAAAGCAAAGGCCACGAATATTATTCCGTGACCCTTTTATTCATTACCAGCTTCCGCCGCCGCCACCGCCTGAGCCGCCGCCTGAGAAGCCACCGCCGCCACCGGAGAATCCGCCAGAAGATGAGCTCTGAGGTGATGAAGACATCGCCTGCGTTGCACTGCTCATTGTATTGTGCATAAAGCTCCAGAAAAGCATTCGGTCAAACATGGAACCGCCATACCACTGAGGAGGTTCAAGCTCAATACCTTCAAAATTCTTTGTCCATGCATCTGAAACACCAAGCACATATGCATAGGGGAGAATATCATAATAATATTCGGGATTTTCATAGACAAGGGCCTCAAGACGTTCCTTTTCTGCTGTTTCAAGGAATTTTTTAAAGCCTGTTATCTTCTGCAGCATTTCGTGCCCCTTTTCCGTTCTTCTTCTGATAAAACACGAAAAAACAAGTGAAATAATTGCAACAGCTATACCTATTGCAGTTGCTATGTTTTTTTCACTGCCGCCGATTGTATTCATATTAATAAGCACTGCAGCCGCACCGCTTAACACAGAAATAATCCAACCTAAAACAACCAGATTAAGCGATTTTGAATCAAATACCTTTTTCTTGTTTTCAGATGAGTTAATCCGTGTTTGAATTGAATTGATTGTTGTATAGAACTTATTTTCCAAATCCTTCTTGTAAACACGGGTTCTGCCGTTTTTGAAAAGACCGTTAAAGAACAGTCTTTTATATTCATCATTGCCGCTGTACGGCTTTATATATTCTATCACAAACTGGCTTTTCCTGCTGAATCTTGAATCTGTTTTGAATTCATTGATTTTTATATAGCCCTCATTGGCAAGCTCAATCATAAGCGGAATAACATCCTGATTTGTTGTCATTCCTTTAAACCAATAAGCAACCTCAAGACTGTTCATACCTTCAGGCGGGTAGAATTCAACCACCTCGACAACCTTTTTATCCCTGCCGAATTTAATCCACAGAACCAAAACAATCAGAAATGCCAAGACGGGAACTGCAACCATTGCGGCAAGCCTTGCATAATATGCAGCAAGATTGAAATAAAAATAATCCTCAGGAAGTTCCAGCCTTACTGTCAGGGCTTCATGCATAGACAATTCCTCTGTAACTCTGCCGCTGATTTCATTTCCTGTTACAGTGTATTCCACATTTTCCGTACCGACTGCACCATAAGCACCTGTTGAAAAGCCAAGCTTGCTGCTGTCAAACTCCTTGGGCATCGTAATTGAAAATGTTATACCGTCAATATAAGTATCCCAATCTGTACCGATAAGGTTAAAATAGAGCTCATCATAACCTTCCCCTATATCCTTACCCATAACATATGAATAAGAAACAGTATAATTATGTTTCCCTAAAACAGTTTTTTCCTCATCACCAATCTGGATAACATAGTAATTGCCGTCCGTATAAGCATCATGCGTGTCACTTACAGAAAGATTTTTAACCTTTGCATGTGTTGTTCCGATTGAGCCGTCTGCACGTTCAACATAATTTACAAGCGGTATTTTTCTGAATAGTCCGTGCTTCTGCTGATTGAAATATGCAGAAATATTTTCTGTTATTTCAAGTGTGTTATTTTCAAGCACATTCATTTTTATATCATAGCTTTCAATGTAATAATCACTGTATGGATGCCGTACACTATTTCCGTAATACGGAATATCAACAGCAAACGCAGTCACTGCCGAAGCCGATAAAAGCACAAGAATCAGTAAAAAAAGAAATGATTTTTTTATTAATTTCATTAAAATTCCACCTTTACAGCTTCTCTTTCAGCTTCATTTTCAACAGCAAACATCTGCTTTTTAGTGAACTTGAACATAGAAGCAATTATGCTTGATGGGAACATCTGCACCTTATTGTTATAATTTCTTACAACCGCATTGTAATACTTCCTTGCATTTGCTATATCATCCTCAGTTCTGTTGAGTTGATTCTGAAGATTCATAAAGTTTTCATTTGCCTTTAAATCAGGATAACGCTCAACAACAACATTGATGCTTGAAAGTCCTTTTGCAAGCTCTTTATTCACCTCAATTTTTTCATCATCAGATAAATCCTGATACCTGCCGTTTCTTGCCGCTATAACCTTTTCAAGTGTTTCAGCTTCATGCTTTGCATAGCCTTTAACGGCAGCAACAAGATTCGGAATT
>CAJTMQ010000002.1:38415-40075 GCA_910577215.1 uncultured Eubacterium sp.
AAGATAAACATCCATAGTAGCAAACGCCTCTTCAACAGAGTTTCTTTTTCTGATAAGAGAATTGTAGGTTGATGCGATATAAAGCAAAGCAAGCACTATAAGTGCAGCAATAACGATAATCGCAATAATTTTTCCATCCATAATCATTTTCCTTTCATTACAAATATTTTCTTATATATTCTATCATATATTATGTGAATAAACAATAAAATCCGCACAAAAAAGAGCGAACCCTGTTCGCTCTTAAAAACCATTTATACACCTGAATATGCATTGAAGCCGCCGTCAACAGCTATGCTTGTGCCGGTGATAAATCCACTGTATGCTTCATCACAAAGGAAAAGAAGTGTTCCGTCAAGCTCTTCCGGCTCACCGAAACGGTTCATCGGAGTTGCAGCAAGAATTTTGCCTGTGCGCTCTGTAGGTGAGCCATCCTCATTCCAGAGAAGTGCCGCATTCTGCTTTGTTGAAAAGAATCCCGGTGCAATTGCATTAACACGGATTCCCATAGGTGCAAAATGCACAGCCATCCATTCAGTGAAATTCTTTACTGCCGCTTTTGCTGCCGAATAAGCAGGAATTCTTGTAAGCGGGCGGTAAGCATTCATTGAGGTAACCATAACTATACAAGCATTATCCTTTTCCACCATATCACGTGCAAACACCTGAGTAGGAATAAGGGTGCCAAGGAAGTTAAGATTGAATACAAAGCTTATTCCGTCAGGATCAAGATCAAAAAATGTTTTAATATTTTCATCCTTCTGAACAAGATCTATCTGTTCCAGCGTATCCTTAGTTGTTGTGCCCTTAGGATTATTGCCGCCCGCACCGTTTAAAAGAATATCACAGGTGCCGAGCTTTTCAGCAATAACATCTCTTGCCTTCTGCATAGATTCAAGATTAAGCACATTGCAGCCAACAGCAATTGCCTCGCCGCCATCTGCAATAATTTCATCAGCACATTTCTGCGCGGCTTCTTCATTCAAATCAAGAATTGCAACTCTGCATCCCTGCTTGGCAAGAGTTTTTGCAAATGCACCGCAAATTACTCCGCCGCCGCCTGTTACAACTGCAACTCTGCCTTTTAAATTTTCATGAGTCATTTTATCTTTCCTTTCTGCTTTTCTCAACCGCTTCCCACAAGCCGTTAAGATAGCTCACGCCCAATGCTCTGTCATAAAGTCCGTAGCCGGGTCTTGCAACCTCACCCCAGATCATTCTTCCGTGGTCGGGACGGATGTATCCGTCAAAGCCTGCTTCCTGCAGGGCCTTAACAATTTCATACATATCAAGTGAACCTGCGTTGCTTTCGTGAGAGGTTTCGTTAAACCACTGATTGTTTATTGAAACATTGCGAAGATGTGCAAAATAAATTCTTTCACCGATTACAGGATCTTTGATCATATCAACAAGATCATTCTTAGGGCTGGCACCGAGTGAGCCTGTGCAAAGCGTTATACCGTTATATTTATTCGGCACCATTGTCAAAAGCTTTTTAATGGCTTCTTTTCCTGTAATGATGCGCGGAAGACCGAAAATCCCCCAAGGCGGATCATCGGGATGTATTGCCATTTTAATATCACATTCCTCACAAACGGGCATAATTGCTTCAAGAAAATATTTTAAATTTGCCCATAAATCATCGGCTGTTACATCCTTG
>CAJTMQ010000002.1:40085-47230 GCA_910577215.1 uncultured Eubacterium sp.
TTTTTCAAAAAGCTCTTTAATCTCGCCCATTCTTTCGCTTTCCCAGCCGGGCATTGCATAGCCGTTTGAGTTGTCATCAATTTCACGGAACATATCCTCAGGAGATTTGCCCTCAACCTGCTTACCATCATAACAAAGGCAGGTTGAGCCGTCAGGAAGCGGCATATAAAGGTCTGTTCTGGTCCAGTCAAACACAGGCATAAAATTGTAGCAAATACATTTAACACCTACTTTTGCAAGATTTCTGATAGATGTTTTATAGTTTTCAATCAGCTTATCTCTTGTTGGAAGACCTATTTTAATATCTTCATGAACATTAACACTTTCTATACATTCCATAGAAAGACCTGCAGCAGTAATTTCATCATACATTTTCTGCACTCTGTCCAAGGTCCACGCTTCACCTGCCGGAAGATCGTGAAGTGCAGGCACAACACCGACTACATTTGGAATTTGTTTGATTTGCTTAAGGCTGACGGTATCCAGCTCCTTGCCAAACCAACGAAAAGTCATCTGCATAGATTATACCTCCTTTAATTTTGCCCTATTTTATCATATATTATTGCCTGTTTCAAGATTTATTCTTCATCATTAAATAAAATTTCTGTTTCTTCTCCTATATCCTGAATATAACTGTAGCGTCCTGTAATAACGCAGTCATTTTCATTAATTTCAACATTTATATTCTCCGTAAGTATTTCACAATTTTTCAATTCCTGTTCCTTCTTTTTTTCAAGCTCTGATTTTGCAAGCTCTTCAAGCGCTTCATCACTGAGAATATCCGTTTCGGTATTATAATAATCCGCTGTTTGCGTTATTATGCCAAACGGCAAACGGTAGGAATTAATAACAAGATATGTTTTATTAATGCTTATTTCCGCATCTTCTCCGTCTTTTTTTATAAAAAGCGGTATTTCCATTCCGAAAATCGAAAGTGATTTATATTCTCTGCTGTAAGTATAATCTTTCCTGTTCTGCTTTCTGTTTATGTTCATTGAAATCTCGCTGCTTACCTGTGCAAACACATTTCCGTGAGCGTGGGCATAATGGTTTTTCTTATCAACCTCACTTTCGCGTACACCCGAAATCAGCAAATCCCCTTCGGTTACAGCGTCACCCTCTTTAATCTCTGCCCAGCCGCCGAGAGTGATAACCCGAACAATAACACCGTCCTTCTTTGCTTTTACATTTGTAATGTTGTTGTCTGTAATTTCAGGCTTTGCAACTGTTTCATTTATTTCTACAGAAGCCGTTGATCCAATCTTGTTAATTGAAATCCACGCAACATCCTCAAAATCAGACATAATAGACGTTTCAAGTCCTTCCTTATCCGTATCTGACCAGCGGGTTCCGATTTTAAAACCGTTTTTAGCAAGGTAATCAACTATTTTAACCTCGGTAACCCTGTTATTTCCCGTTACCGTAATATTCCATACAAAGCCGCCCATAAAGGATATGAAGAAAACAAGATAAACAATTCCAGCAAAAAAGCCCCATCTGTTATGAATCGGAGAAAAAATGAACGGAAAACCCTTTTTTTTATATATTTTTACTGTTCCGCCATGAGAGAATGCAATTCTGTGAAGCAATTTATATGTTTTTATTCTTGTATCGGCTGTAAGGTCATCTCCGTTCAGACATATATTTTTTAAATCCACACCCGAATTATAACAATCATTTATAAAATCCTCTTTAAAGCCACCGCTGTATCTGAATTTTACATATCCTAAAAACCATCTGAATAATCTAATCAGCATCCGAAAACTCCAAACTCAGAATAATTCCCTGCACAATTGCACCCTGAGGTGTAAAAGAATTTATATGCAAATCTTCACCGTGAAATGTAACGGCACGTTTTCCTATATTCAGCTTTATCCTGTCTGATGAATATTCCATAATAGACTTCAACCCGTCAACTACACATTCAAAATTTCCTATAACCTCCAAATGCGGCTCCCCCGTATAATATTCTATAGGAAAATCCGTCAGTCCTTTTAAAGATATTTTTTTCATAAAATCACCATTAATTTATATGAATTATATAGGTGGTATTATGAGAATTAAAAAAGAGAGCATAAATCTGGTTATTCTTCTTTTGATTGCTGTTTTGCTTATTGCATTTTCGGCAGAAGCAAAAAACGGAGCACTTCACGGTATTTCAATGGCAACAGAGGTTGTCGTTCCGGGTCTGCTCCCTCTTCTGATTATTTTTAACCTTATTTCAAAATCAGAAATTGGAAATGCCATACAGAATATTTTGGCACCGTTTACAGAAAGGGTGCTTCGTCTGCCGCGAACGGCAGGCACTGCAATTGCATTCGGATTAACGGGTGGATACCCGATGGGTGCACTGCTGACTGAAGAACTGTATT
Source organism: uncultured Eubacterium sp. (assembly GCA_910577215.1). Taxonomy (GTDB): domain Bacteria; phylum Bacillota; class Clostridia; order Oscillospirales; family Acutalibacteraceae; genus Eubacterium_R. Next base: position 42,458 of record CAJTMQ010000002.1, read on the forward strand.
TAAACGATGATATAGACTGTGAAACCGCAAAACGGCTTTTAAGATTTAATGTGAACGGCGGAGCAGCATTTATAATAACAGCTACCGGAGCTATCATTCTGAAAAATGAAACGGCAGGAATTATTCTTTTTGCTTCAACAACTCTGGCTGCATTGATAATTGCCTTTTGTTCCTCTTTCAGATATAAAAAAATTGAAAACTCATACCCCAGCTATTCTTCCGTTTCCATTGGTGATGCACTGAACAAAAGCACTGAAAGCTCCGTCAGAGCTGCACTTAATATATCTGCATACATAATACTGTTTTCCGCACTAAGTGCAATAGTAAAAATCCCTGCTTTATTATCCCCCATTGTAGAAATCACAGGCGGAATTGTTGACAATTACAGGCTTTTATCCATGCCGCAGATAGCCTTTATGCTTGCTTTTGCCGGTTTTTGCATTCACTTTCAGTTGTTTTCAATTATAAAATGTATAGGAATGCGTTATTTTGATTTTTTCATATGGAGAGTCATTCATGCGATTTTATCATACATCATATGCCTGCTGCTTTTAAAAGTCTTTCCAACCGAAATTCCGGTGTTTTCAAACTCTGCTCAAAGTGTTGTTGTGCCGTTCAGTGTTAATTTAACATTATCTGTTCTTATGATTTTGGGATGTGCAGTTATTGTTCTTGATATAGAGAGCAAAAAGCGAAAATGCTGATTAAAGCTTTATGGGTAAAATTTACAAAAAACTTCCAATATTTTGTATAGTTAAAACAAATTTTTTTCGCTTTTAATATAGATTTATATACAATTTTTCTGTATAATGTAATGAGTACGTAATAAGACGTATAATACAAAAAGAAGAGGGATTAATATGGAAACTCTTGCATTTGAGGGTACTCCTGAACAGGAAAAGGAGTTGAAGGCAGTTTTCAAAAAATATGAAAATGTGCCCGGTCGCCTTATGCCTGTGCTTCAGGATGCTCAAGATATTTATGGGTATCTTCCCATTGAAGTTCAGAGAATGATTGCAGACGCACTTGAAATTTCACTTTCAGAGGTTTACGGTGTTGCAACATTCTACAGTCAGTTCAGCCTTACTCCAAAGGGTCAGCATCGCATTTCTGTATGCCTTGGCACAGCTTGCTATGTTAAGGGTGCAGATAAGGTGCTTGAAGAAATTGAAACTCAGCTCGGAATTAAAGCCGGCGAATGCACCGCTGACAGAAAATTCAGCATAGACACCTGCCGCTGTGTAGGTGCATGCGGACTTGCCCCTGTTATTATGATTGATGATAAGGTTTACGGCAAGGTAACTCCTGATCAGGTTGCAGAAATCCTTGAGGAATACAAGGACAGCGAAGTTGGAGAGGAAGAAGGTGCCGAAGTATGACAATAGAACAGCTTAAAAAAATCAAAGAAAAAAATCATGATGTAGTAACAGTAAGAAGGCTGATTGCCGAAGAGGGTGCAAAGCTTTCCGAAAACACTGATTACAGAAAGCAGGTGCTTGTTTGCGGCGGTACAGGCTGTACCTCTTCAAGCTCTATGCTTGTTATTGAGGCACTTGAAAAGGAACTTAAAGAAAAAGGACTTGATGATATTCTTGTTATCAAAACAGGCTGCTTCGGTCTTTGTGCTTTAGGTCCTATTATGATTGTTTACCCCGAAGGCTCTTTCTACAGCCAGGTTACTGCTGCAGAGGTGCCTGAAATTGTTGCAGGTCATCTTGTTCCCGGCGGCGAGCCTGTTAAAAAATATCTTTATTCGGAAACAGTTCATGAAGATGGCTCCACCATTCCGCTTTCCGAAACGGCATTTTATAAAAAACAGATGAGAATCACACTCCGCAACTGCGGCGTGATTGACCCTGAAAACATAGAAGAGGCAATTGCTTCCGATGCTTACTTTGCACTTGCTAAGGTACTTACTACAATGACTCCTCAGGATGTTATTGATGAACTTCTTGCCGCAGGTCTTCGCGGAAGAGGCGGTGCAGGATTCCCTACAGGTCGTAAATGGGCATTTGCCATGGCTCAGGAAAACGACACCAAATATGTTTGCTGCAATGCAGACGAAGGCGACCCCGGTGCATTTATGGACCGTTCGGTTCTTGAGGGTGATCCGCACTCTGTTATTGAAGCTATGGCTATTGCCGGCTATACAATCGGTTCCAGTCAGGGCTATGTTTATGTTCGTGCAGAATACCCCATTGCTGTTGAAAGACTCAACATCGCTATTGAGCAGGCAAGAGAATACGGTCTTCTCGGCAAAAACATTTTAGGCACGGATTTCAGCTTTGATATTGATATTCGTCTTGGTGCAGGTGCATTTGTATGCGGAGAGGAAACTGCTCTTATGACCTCTATTGAAGGTCACAGAGGTGAGCCTCGTCCGCGTCCTCCGTTCCCTGCAATCAAGGGTCTTTTCGGCAAGCCGACCATTCTTAACAATGTTGAAACATATGCAAATATTAACCCGATTATCCTTAAGGGCTCTGAATGGTATTCATCCATCGGAACTGACGGCTCAAAGGGTACTAAGGTGTTCGCGCTCGGCGGTAAAATCAACAACGTCGGTCTTGTTGAGGTTCCTATGGGAACAACAATCCGTGAAATCGTTGAGGAAATCGGCGGCGGTATTCCTAACGGAAAGAAATTCAAGGCAGCACAGACAGGCGGTCCTTCAGGCGGCTGTATCAGTGCCGAATATCTCGATGTCCCTATTGACTATGATAACCTTATCCAGATTGGCTCAATGATGGGCTCCGGCGGTATGATTATTCTTGATGAAGATACCTGTATGGTTGACATTTCGAAATTCTATCTTGAATTCACCGTTGATGAAAGCTGCGGTAAATGTACTCCATGCCGTATCGGCACAAAAAAGCTGCTTGACTATCTCACCAAGATAACAGAGGGCAAGGGAGAAATTGAAGATCTTGATAAAATCCAGGAGCTTGCAAACCATATGAAATGCTCCTCTCTTTGTGCACTCGGCCAGACTGCTGCCAACCCGATTCTTTCAACAATGAATGCTTTCGGCGATGAATACCTTTCTCATATTAAAGACAAAAAATGCCCTGCAGGTGTTTGTAAGGCACTCTTATCCTTTACTATTGAGCCTGATAAGTGCCGCGGCTGTACGCTTTGTGCTCGTAACTGCCCTGTTAACGCAATCAGCGGTAAGGTTAAAGAGCCTCACGTTATTGATCCTGATAAGTGCATTAAGTGCGGACTTTGTGTAAGCAACTGTCACTTTAATGCAATTGTTAAGAAATAAGGAGGGGAATCATAATGGTAAATCTTAAAATTAACGGTATTCCCGTTCAGGCAGAGGAAGGCACAACTATTATTGAAGCTGCAAGACACGCACATATTGATATTCCTTCTCTTTGCTATCTTAAAGATATAAACTGCATCGGCTCCTGCCGTGTATGTGTAGTTGAGGTTAAGGGTGCAAGAGGTCTTGTTGCCGCTTGTGTTTACCCTGTTGCCGAAGGTCTTGAGGTATGGACAAACACGCCTCAGGTTCGCCAGTCAAGAAGAACAACTCTGGAACTTCTGCTTTCAGAGCATCATAAAAAATGTCTTTCCTGTGTTCGTTCAAGCAGATGCGAGCTTCAGAAGCTCTGTAAGGACTACGGTGTTGATGAGGATCGCTTCCCATCTACCGATGCACTTCAGGAGTTTGACAGAACATCTCCTTACATTGTAAGAGATAACAATAAATGTATTCACTGTATGAGATGCGTTTCAGCCTGCAATAATCAGGGCATCGGCGTTATCGGTCCTCGTAAGAGAGGCTTCAATAAAACCATAGGCTGTGCATTTGATATGCCGCTTGATGCCTGTGCATGCGTTGGCTGCGGTCAGTGCGTTGTTTCCTGCCCTGTAGGTGCACTTTATGAAAGCAACCAGATTTCAGATGTATGGGCTAATATCGGTGATCCAAACAAGAAGGTTGTATTCTTCACTGCTCCTGCAGTTCGTGCAACTCTTGGTGAGGAATTTGATATGCCTATCGGCACAAATGTTGAGAAAAAGCTTGCAGGTGCTATCAGAAGACTTGGTGCAGACGCTGCATTTGATATGGATGTTACTGCTGACCTTACAATTCTTGAAGAAGCCGCAGAGCTTGTAGACAGAATCAAAACCAATAAACCTCTTCCGATGTTCACCTCATGCTGCCCCGGATGGGTTAAGTATGCAGAGCATTATTATCCTGAGCTTCTGCCGCACCTTTCAAGCTGTAAATCTCCGCAGCAGATGTTCGGCGGACTTCTTAAATCTTACTATTGTGAAAAGAACGGAATCAATCCTGATGACTTATATGTTGTATCTGTTATTCCTTGTACTGCAAAGAAGTTTGAGGTTACAAGAGAAGAAATGGCAGGCACAGTTGATGTTGCGCTTACAACACGTGAGCTCGGTCAGATGATTCAGGGGGCAGGTATCAATTTTGAGAGCCTTCCTGATGAAGAATTCGATTCTCCTTTCGGTACTGCCTCAGGTGCGGGTGCTATCTTCGGTGCAACCGGCGGTGTTATGGAGGCTGCACTTCGTACTGCTGCTTATATGCTTGACGGTGAATTCACTGCTACTGATTTTGTTGAGGTAAGAGGAATTGAGGGTATCCGTGAGGCTACTTATAATGTTGCAGGTATGGATGTTAAGGTTGCCGTAACAAGCGGTCTTAAAAATGCTGCTAAGCTTTGCGATATGGTTAAGAGCGGTGAGGCTCCTTACCAGTTTATTGAAATTATGGCATGCCCCGGCGGCTGTATT
>CAJTMQ010000002.1:47243-67000 GCA_910577215.1 uncultured Eubacterium sp.
CAGCCGATTCAGAAGGATGCTACAAGAAACACTGTTGATATTAAGGGACTTCGTGCCAAGGCACTTTATGACCTTGATGCTTCAATGGAGCTTCGTAAGTCTCACGAATCACCTGTTATCAAAATGCTTTATGATGAATACTTCGGTAAGCCGAACAGCAAAAAAGCACACCACATTCTTCATACAACATACACGGAAAGAAGCAAGTACTAATTAAACATAATAAACCCCGATGCATTCTGCATCGGGGTTTTATTTTATGCAAAAAAACAGACCGATGTTATCATCGGTCCTACGAATAAAGCTTTTATAAAATATCACAAATTTCAGTTAAGCTGTTAACTGTATAATCAGCATATTCCAATTCATCCTGTGGATTGGAATATACCGCAAAGCCCTGCTTTACCCATATTGTTTTCAAGCCCACTTTGTTTGCAGGTACAATATCGTTATCAAGTCTGTCACCAACCATAACCGCATTATGCGGTTTGCAATCCGCTTTTTGCAGTGCTGTTCTGAATATTTGTAAATCAGGCTTTGCAATTCCCTCTTCCGCCGAAGAAACAACAACATCAAAATACTGTAATATCTGCCATTTTTCAAGACGACTTTGAGTCCCCAACAACTGATTTGCAATAATTCCGAGCTTATAGCCCTTATTATAAAGCGTGCTCAAAACGGATTTTGTATCTGCATAGAGTATTTCAAGCTCTTTATGCCATTCGGGCAAATCTAAATTGTAAAACTGAACCGCCTCGTGATCTCCCTTTTTATTCTGCTTAGAAAATTCAATAACCTTTGCTGCAAATTCTTCATACGTAATATCCGTATTTTCTATTGCTTCACTATAACGCTTTTTATAGCATTCCATTTCGTCAACAAGCGTTGAACCAATATCAAAAAATATCCATTCAATATTTTCAGGCATATGATATTCTCCATATTTTATTCAAAAACTCTTGCTTATCACTTAAACAAAAGCTCTTTTGAGATACCCATAAGTTCTCTCGTATAATATGTTAAAAAGGTAAACAATGAAGAATGACTGCAGGAGGAATGAAAATTAAGACCATTCTTTTCACAGATAAGCTTTGCTCTGTATTCGTGAAATTCATTTGTTACAATAAGAACGTCCGTTGAAAGATTGTTTTGGGCAATAACACTTTTTGAGAAAACTATATTTTCAGTTGTATTGGTCGATTTATTCTCCTGATACAGCCTGCTTTTATCTATTCCCATTTCAACCAACACATTTTCCATACATTGTGCCTCGCTTATATCCTCATCCGAACCCTGCCCGCCGGACAGTACAGCCACGGCATCGGGATTTTCATTCAGATATTCTGCTGCCGTCTTACATCTGTCATACAGATATTTGCTTGGTGTACTTCCGTTAACCTTGCAGCCCAGAACAATAACGGTTTTGGCACCTGCCTCCGTTTTATAATCAGCATACCTTGCCATATTGAATGAAAGCGGTGTAACTATAACTGCCAGAACAACAGCAATAAATATTAAAATACCGTTTCGCCAGCCACCTGATATTTTATCAAAATATAATCCAAACAAAATTAATAATACCGAGCCTGCCATTCCCAAGGCGTTGCCTATATTAAAAATTGCTGCAAAAAGCGGTGCTATATACCATAGAAGAAGTATAACGCCAACAGCTATCAATACGAATTTCAATACCGATTTTCCTTTACCTAACTTTCTCATAAACCTTCCTCACAATCACTGCAAGAACAATAATCAATACAATCATTATATACGGAGTAAAAACTCCCCATCTTGAAAAATCAATTATTCTTGCTATAAATGAGAGGGGAAAAACAGCAAGCACTACCAAAAGAAATACACCTTTTTTGCCTGCAATACTTATGATTTCATTTTTATTATATGAAACACCAAGCCTTGTAACACCTACCGCATACACAAGCCCGCTTGCAACAACGGCTACAAGCGAAACGGCAACAAACATAATTTCCCAATGTGTATAAAACAGTATCGGGAATGCCCATATGCAGTATATTTCAGTTATCGTGCCAAGCAGGGCAGCAAAAGCACCGAAGAAAAGAGAAATAATATAACCTATTTTAAAGATATTCAAAAGATTATCCTTATTTTCAATTTCCGTAACCTTAATGTCAGCCACTTCTTCCTTGGGCTTTCTTTCACCGGCAAGAAGCTCATCAACCGAAATTTCAAAAGCTGCTGCTATATCGGGAAGAATCGTAATATCAGGATAACCGTCACCATTCTCCCATTTTGATATTGTGCGGTTGCTGACATTCAGAATTTCTGCAAGCGCTGCCTGCGTGTAGCCCTTTTCCTTTCGCAGTGCAGAAATAAATCTGCCTGTTTTCTTTGTATCCATACTGTCACCTCTCACACAAATATTAACCTGCACAGCACTTCCGATTCAATGAACTGCCCTTAGAAAATATCCACGCAGCGTGGAATTCAGACAATTATTCCTTAACAAGTCCTCTTAAAAGTGTAATTTCCCTTGCATAGCCGTCCAGCTCGTTGGGAGTTTCAAGAAACATAGGCAAATTCTTTAAATACTTATTGTTTACTATTCTTTCAAAGGCATCAATGCCGATATAGCCCTCGCCGATTTTTTCGTGTCGGTCCTTATGGGCAGAAATAGGATTTTTACTGTCATTAAGATGAAGTGCCTTTAATCGGTCTATTCCTATAATTTTATCAAACTGTTCAAGAACGCCATCAAGGTTGTTTACAATATCATAGCCTCCCTCATGCACATGGCAGGTATCAAGGCATATACCCATTTTATCCTTGAGCTCTATTCCATCAATAATTCTGCTGAGTTCCTCAAAATTTCTTCCGATTTCAGAGCCCTTGCCTGCCATTGTTTCAAGCAGCACCGTTGTTGTCATATTCTCAAAAAGAACCTCGTTGAGGATTTCACAAATCTGCTGTATGCCAACATCCTCACCCTGACCTATATGTGAGCCCGGATGAAAATTATAAAGCATACCCGGAGTGTATTCCATTCTTGTTAAATCATCCTGAAAGGTTTCAAGTGCAAACCTGCGAACCTCAGGCTTAGCAGAGCAGCAGTTAAGCGTATATGGTGCGTGAGCAAGAATAGTACCAAAGTTAACCTCCTGTGCTTTCTGAAGGAAAGTTTTAATATCCTGCTCATCAATATCCTTTGCCTTGCCGCCTCTTGGATTTCTTGTAAAAAACTGAAAAGTATTCGCACCTATCGAAAGCGCTTCATCAAGCATATGAGTAAAGCCCTTTGATGCACTTAAATGCGCCCCTATAACCATTTTATTACTCCTTAATTAGTCTTTAACTTCTGCGGCAGAACTGAGAATATCCGCCTCTGCCCTTCCGCTCATTATGTATTCAAGCAAATCGGCAACTGCACCTTTATTGCAATGACATGCTTCAAATTTGCATAAGTTATGAATAGGCTTCGGTGCCTGACCTGCACAGGCAGAAAGCCCTACTGTTTTGAGCATATCCCAATCATTATAATAATCACCGATAGCCGCAACATGGCTTTTTTCAATTCCCAGCATATCCGCAAGGTGCATAATCCCAATACCCTTATGCGTTTTTCTTGCCAGCATTTCCATTGACCAGAGTGAGGACGCCATAAAGTTTACACTGTGCCTTACATCCGAACGATCAATCAGACGGCGAAGGGAGTTTATTGTAGGCGGAAAGCCCCAGAAGATAACCTTCATCCAGCCCTCTGTAGGTACATCATCAATACTGGTAACCTCGTAATGATCTTTATCAATAATCATTGTTCCGTTTCCGATAACACCATTTTTAACAATGTATACATAATCATCAAAATAGATGCCAATATCAAGGCTTTTAAAGGTTTCACTGTATTCATTCAATACAGTACGAACAAAATTCTGACCCTCTTTGCCAATAGTTGAACGCCAGATCATTTCTTCTTTTTTGAAATCATATATACCTGCGCCATTTAATACAATTGCAGGCTGATTCGGTGTTATACGATTATAATTTCTTTTAAGACTCGAAGTAATTCTGCCTGATGCGAGAGTAAAGTTTCCGCCGCGCTGTGTAAATTCTTTAATTGCTTCGTAGTTTCTTTTCGGCAGACGTCTGATTTTATTATTAAGTGTGCCGTCTATATCTGAAACTACAAGCCAGTTTTCAAAGGTTTTTTCCATATTTCCACTCCTTTTTTAGTATATAAGAGTATAATTATTTTATCTTATTGTCAAGCTTATTTAATAAATTTATAAAATATTCGGGAAGCTCACTTTCAAATTCAAGCCACTGCCCTGTTCTCGGATGAATGAATCCTATGTGCTTTGCATGCAAACACTGACCGTTTAAACCCTTCTGCACTTTTTTAGGGCCGTAAACCTCATCACCTGCAACAGGATGACCGATATATGCCATATGTACTCTTATCTGATGCGTTCTGCCTGTTTCAAGCCGGCATCTTATGTGGGTGAAATCACCGTACCGCTTTAACACTTCAAAATGGGTAACTGCATTTTTGGAATTTCTGTATGTAACAGCCATTTTTTTACGATCCTTAGGATGCCTGCCTATAGGTTGGTTAACGGTACCGTTATCCTCCCTGATATTTCCGTGAACAACACACTCGTATGCACGTTCAAAGGAATGCTCCTTTATCTGCCTTGCAAGCCCTATATGGGAAAAATCATTCTTTGCCACAATCAGTAAGCCCGAGGTATCCTTGTCTATTCTATGAACAATTCCCGGTCGTATAACACCATTAATTCCGCTCAGCGAATCTCCGCAATGGTAAAGAAGTGCATTAACCAGTGTTCCCTCATAATTACCGACAGCGGGATGCACGACCATTCCTTTCGGCTTGTTGACAACAAGCAAATCCTTATCCTCATAAACAATATCAAGCGGTATGTTCTGCGGCAGTGTTTCAAGCGGTTTAACCTCAGGCACCAAAACTGTTATTTTATCATTTTCTTTACATTTATAATTTTTAGAAATAACTGTGCCGTTAACACATACTCCGCCCTCTTCAATTATTTTTGCGGCAGCAGAGCGTGAAAAACGTTCACATTCTTCGCTTATAAACTTATCAATTCTTGTTCCGCCCTTTTCAGTTGGAACAGTAAAAATAAATGCGTCACGCATTGCCCTTCTCCTTTTTCAGCATATCAGCAACAAGATATGAAACTAAAGATACAGCCCCAAGCGAAACAGCACAATCGGCAATGTTGAATATTGCAAAATTCATAAAAACAGGCTCAATAAAATCAACAACAAATCCGTAAAAAGCACGGTCAATCAGATTGCCTATTCCGCCTGCAATAACAACACCTATGCTCCAGTAAAGCCATAAGGATTTGCATTTATCCGCAAAAATGTACCACATTGCAACAGCACAGGCAGCAACCGTCAGCGCAACAAAAATCCACCTTGATCCGCTGAAAAGTGAAAATGCCATTCCCTCATTTTCTGCATAATTAAATTGAACTATACCCTTAATAAAAACAACCGTGCTGCCGTCAGAAAGATATTTCTGTGCAAAAAATTTTGTAATCTGGTCAAACACAACTATGAGTATTATCATCACACTGCACCATATGTGCTTTTTTTTATGCAAAAATATCCCTCCGATACTGATTTTAACAAACAAGGGGCAGATAAAAATCCTGCCCCTTTGTAGTTTTTATACTGAATAAAAAATTATTCACCTATTTCATTAATAACTGCTGCACAATGTGCACAAAGCTCCGGATGCTCGCTGCTTTCACCAACAGTTGTTGAGAATTTCCAGCAGCGTTCACACTTTTCACCGTCTGCATTTGAAACCGAAACAGTAAGACCTTCAACCTCGCCTGCAAAAGCCTGTGCTTCATTTACAACCTCAACGGCAGAGGTAATAAAGATTTCAGGAAGTTCTGCTTCTGTTGCTTTAAGAAAATCATAAAGTTCACCGCCTGCACCGAGTGTAACCTTAGCTTCAAGTGATTTACCGATTTTCTTTTCATTTCTTGCAAGTTCAAGTGCCTTTTGAACATCAACACGTACTGAATGTATCTTTTCCCATTTTTGCATAAATGCTTCATCTGTTTCAATAAAATCTGCATTGGGAATTTCATTGAACAGCGGTGATTCCGTATTCTTTGATTTATCGTGAGGCATAAACTGCCAAATTTCATCAGCAGTAAATGCAAGAATAGGCGTTAAAAGAAGTGTTAACGCATCAAGTATTTTATAAAGAACAGTCTGTGCCGCACGGCGTGTTGCAGATGCAGGAACAGAAGTATAAAGTCTGTCCTTCAGAACATCAAAATAGAAATTACTCATATCAACAACACAGAAGTTATGGATTGAATGTGCTGCTGTATGATATTCATAAACCTCATAACCGCCGCGTGCGGTTGTGATAACCTCATCAAGCTTCATCAGTGCATATTTATCAAGTTCTTCAAGCTTATCGTTTTCAACCATATCTGTATCCGGATTGAAATCATAAAGATTACCAAGGCAGAAACGTGCTGTATTTCTGATTTTTCTGTAATTATCTGAAAGCTGCTTTAAGATTTCGGGGCTGATACGAATATCTGCGTGATAATCTGAGGAAGCAACCCAAAGGCGAAGAATATCTGCGCCGTATTTATCAATAATATCCTGCGGATCAATACCGTTGCCAAGAGATTTAGACATTTTCTTGCCCTCTCCGTCAACAGTCCAGCCGTGCGTAACAATCTGCTTGAACGGTGCTTCACCGCCTCCGGCAACTGAGGTAAGAAGTGAGGATTGGAACCAGCCTCTGTACTGATCTGCACCCTCAAGATAAACATCTGCAGGCTTTTTAAGATAATCTCTCTTTTCGCATACTGCTTTATGCGTTGAGCCTGAATCAAACCAAACATCCATAATGTCTGTTTCTTTTTCAAAGCCCTTAGCTTCACCGCAGTGCGGACACTTAAAGCCTTCAGGAAGGAAATATTCGGCATCGTGTGCATACCATGCGTCTGAGCCCTCCTGACCGAAAATTTCAGACACCTTCATCATTACATCATTATCAATAATTTCTTTACCGCAATCCTTGCAGTAAACAACAGGAATAGGAACACCCCATTTTCTCTGACGTGAGATACACCAATCGGCACGTTCCTTAATCATGGACTGAAGTCTGTCCTTGCCCCATTCGGGGAACCACTTAACATCCTCCGATGCTTTAACTGCAGCATCCTTGAAATCATCAACGGAACAGAACCACTGGGATGTTGCACGGAAAATAACAGGCTTATGACATCTCCAGCAATGCGGATACTGGTGAATAATTTTCTGCAGTGCAAACAGATTGCCTGTTTTTTCAAGATGCTCTGCAATAGGCTTGTTTGCATCCTCTGTGGAAAGACCTGCAAACTGACCTGCTTCTTCTGTTAAATGGCCTGTTGCATCAACAGGAACAATAACAGGAATTTCAGGATAGTTTTTACATACAACAAAATCTTCCACACCGTGACCCGGTGCAGTGTGAACGCAGCCGGTACCACTTTCAAGCGTTACGTGATCACCTACAATAACAAGAGATGTACGGTCAATAAACGGATGACGGCATTTCATATATTCAAGCTCTGAGCCCTTGATGATGCCGCAGGTTTCGTAATCTGCTTCACCTCTTGCCTCCATAGCAGATGAAACAAGATCTGTTGCCATAACATAATACTCTTCACCGCTTTTAACAAGTGAATATTCAAAATCAGGGCCAACACATATAGCAACATTTGCAGGGAGTGTCCATGTAGTTGTTGTCCAGATAACAAAATATGTTTTTGAAAGGTCTGCTCCCATTGCAGAAAGCTTGCCGTTATCATCCGTAACATTGAATTTAACATAAATTGAGTGACATGGATCTTCTCCGTATTCAATTTCTGCTTCCGCAAGGGCAGTGTTACAATCTGCACACCAATAAACAGGCTTTAAACCTTTATAGATATAGCCCTTTGATGCCATAGATGCAAAAACCTTAATCTGTTCCTCTTCAAAGTCTTTTGTAAGCGTAATATAAGGATTATCCCATTCACCTATTGCACCCAAACGCTTGAAGCCTTCACGCTGCAAATCAACAAAGCCAAGTGCTGTTTCACGGCAGATTTTGCGAAGTTCCAAATCAGATATATTGGTTTCAGCAGAAATATTTGCCGCCTTTCTTGCTTTAAGTTCTGTCGGCAGACCGTGCGTATCCCAACCGGGAACATAAGGTGATTTAAAACCGGTCATATTCTTATATCTTACAATAAAATCCTTAAGGGTTTTATTCAGAGCGTGACCGATATGAATCGGTCCGTTTGCATACGGAGGTCCGTCATGAAGCACAAACAGCGGCTTGCCCTCATTAAGCTCCATAAGCTGCTTATACTGATCATGCTCATACCATTTTTTGAGAATTTCAGGCTCACGCTGAGGCAGAGAGGCCCTCATCGGAAAGTCTGTTTTCATCATGTTTAAAGTATCTTTATAGTCCATTATAGAATCTCCTTCGTGCCGGATTTATTCCGACATAGAATTAATTGTGTTTTTTATCTTTTTTCTTTTTGAAAAAACCGCGGAATTTTAAATCTTCATCTTCCTCTTCATAATCATCGGGAGGAATAAGACTGATCTTTTCATTTGTTCTGCCTTCCTGCTTAACATTAAAGAAGGTTTCAAACGGCAGTTCTTCTCCGTGCTCAGCTTCCTTTGCAGGCTCCATTTCAGGCTCTTCCGTAATTTCGGTTACGTGATGACCCTCAATAGGTGTAATTTCATCATTACTGAAAGCATTTATAGCAGAATTAATGTCAACATCTATCATAGAAGCTTTATTCTCTTCAGGTTCAATTTCCTTTATATCTTCAATATTTTCTGCATTTTTAACCTCAATTTTAGTTGGCTGTGCAGCTTCTTCTTTATCGGCATCTTCTATCTCTTCGGATTCTTCTGCAGCCGATTCTTCATTTAACGGAACATTCTCTGTTTCTTCTGCCGCTTCTGCCTTTTCAGCAGATTCAGCAGTTTCTTCCTGTTCTTCGGTATGCTCTTCTGTTTCAGCCTCTGTATTTTCTTCAGCAGCATCAGGTTCTTCAATTATATCATCAGCTTCTGCCTCCAAGGCTTCAGCCTTTTTGTCAATATCACTCAAATCATTTTCAATAGCCTCAAGCTCTTTTTCTGCTGCCGCCTTTGCAGAATCCGCAGGTGCAGACATCATTTCATTAAGCTTATTAAGCTGTGCTTCATAAAGAGAAACAAGACTTGCTTTAAACGCATCTGATTCCTCCTTGAGTTTGGACACAAGCTTTTCGTGATATTCCTTTTCTTCCTTAGCCTTTGTAATAAGCTCCTGTGAAGCAGTTTTGGTATGACTAAGCATATCGTTAACAGCTGCTTTCGCATTGCCTAATATACTGCTTGCCTTTTTCTCCGCTTCAGTAGCAATCTCATTTGCTGCCTCAGTTTTCTCTTTGGTAAGATTTGCCACATAGTCACGTGCTGACGAAAGAATTTTTTCTGCCTCAGCCTTTGCATCTGAAACTGTTTTTTCTGCCTTTTCCGTGCTTTCAGAAACAATTTTATCAGCACTTTCTTTAGCAGCCTTTGAAACCTCACTTGCAGTTTTCTGAGCAGTAATGAGTACTTCTTTAATGGAATCCTCCTGCTCCCTGTATTCAACAATCTTTGTAGCAAGAATTTCCATTTTCCTGTAAAGCTCTTTATTTTCTGCATAAATTGCAGAATATGAATCTGCTATTTCATTAAGAAATGCATTTGTTTCATCAATATCATAGCCGTGAGCAGCTGTTGATAATTCCTTTTCTTTTATCTGATTCGGTGTAATCATATTCTTCCCCTCCAAAAATATTACATAAACATTCCGTTGTGTTCAAGCTCGTCAAGAATGTCATCACCAAGCACATCAACATTATAAGGAGTTATAATATATGTACTGTTTGCAACTCTTTTAATTGAGCCCTCATCTGCATAGGCAACACCACTTAAAAAATCAAGCAATCGTCTTGCAATATCACGGTTTGTTGATTCAAGATTAAGCACAACTGTACGCTTTGCCTTTAAATTATCTGCAATGCTCGGTGCTTCACTGAATTGTTCAGGCTTAACTAAAACAACCTGCACCTGTGCTGTTGTGTGGATATTCATAACCTTATCAGAAGCAGTACGCGAACGATGAGTACGCTCGGTTTTTTCCTCCCTCGGGGCCTTCACACTGCGTGTGGACCTGCTGGTCTTTGGGGCATACGGCATTTCAAAATCAGAAGAATTATCTTCATAAAAATCATCAAAATCGTCTTCGGATCTTTCTTTGAAAATATCAGTAAACTTATCCATGAATCCCATAATATATCCTCCTTAAAAATATTTTCTTTCGCCAAAGATGGCAGAACCAACCCTGACTATATTTGAGCCTTCGGCAACGGCAGCTTCAAAATCACCGCTCATTCCCATAGACAGAATTTCCATATTTACATTATGTATTTTTTTATCTTTAATGTCAATGAAATATTGCCTCATTTGTGCAAAATAACGGCGTGCCTCATCCTCATCACCGCAAATCGGCGGAATGGTCATCAATCCTCTTATTCTGATACCGTCAAGCTCAGATATTTCGCAAAGCGTATCTTCCAGTGCTTCAATAAAAATTCCGCTTTTGCTTTCCTCTTTTCCGATATTAACTTCTGCCAGACAGTTTGTAACAATACCTTTGGCTACGGAAACTTTGGAAATTTCTTTGGCAAGCTTTAATGATGAAACAGATTCTATCATATCAACCTCGCCTACAATCTGCCGAACCTTATTTGTCTGAAGATGACCAATGAGATGACGTTCAACTCCGTTCAAATTCAGTTCATCTCTTTTACCCAGATATTCCTGAACCCTGTTTTCACCTATAAGATCAGCACCAAGTTCAAGTGCCTTGTTTATGTACACAGGCTCAACCGTTTTGGTCACACACATAAGGCGAACATCCTTTTCATCTCTGCCTGCCTTAACAGCACTTTCCCTGACACTGTTAAGTACTCTTTTATAATTTTCTTCAACTGATTTCAGCCTGCTTTCATCAAGCAAAAACTTTTCCGTCATAAACATCCCTTCCGCGAATTATAATTCTGTCATACAGTTTAATGCCGTTGCTTACATCGGGATCATCATAGCTGAGAACAACATAATCCTCTCCCGTATATAAAATATCTGCCTTTCTCCACTTTGCAATGTTTGACACCAGTGCATAAACACCCTTTTCACCGTTAATATCATGAACTGCCGAGGAATTCACAATAATACCCGTATGGGATTTTACTCTGATTTCAATATCCTCAAGGCGCATGGAAGAAAGACTGTTATCCATTTCATTGCAGGCTAAAACAAGAAGGGTCTGATTATCCGTTAATGAAACCTCCGCGCCCTTTATAACCGTACATTTTAATTCCTGATCTGTTGATTTTATTACAACCTGAGTATTGTAGCCATCCTCAAGACCGTCCACATCCTCAGCGTTAACAACACAGCAAAGATACCATACAAAGCTGCTGATTATCTTACCGCCGTTTTGTGTTGTTCCCTTTGATGAAACTGCCTGCATAAGATATTCATTAAAGGTGTTTACATCCATATCCTTCACCTTGGAATAATCAAATGCACCCTCGCAGCCATCTGTATATTTTGAATAATATCCTGCTGTATCAGCCGTTACATACCCTGTTGGCTTGCAGGTGGAAATATCAAGTGCACTGATTTTATTTTCAAGCTCTGTTAATGATGAAGAAAAATCTATCGGCTCTCCTACAAGAATGGATCGTTTTGTAAGATTATCATTTACATCAAGGGAATAATCCTTAGCCCCCTCAATATCCGAATATGCAGCACAGCGTACATAATTGTTTATATCGGATACAATACTGTTTTCAAGCACATCAATATCCGAAACGCTGCCAACAGCAGTGTTTTCCATATCTGTATAATGACGGCGCAGTTCATCCAGCTCAATATAATTTGAATATCTCTGTGCACTCTCTTCCGATGCAAACATCATAGATATTTGACCGCCGCTGTTCACCTTTTCACCATCCGAAACAGCAGCAATGGTAATTCCGCTGCCGGCACTGACCGTGTGCTCATCTCTGATAAACAATGCTCTTGTATCAATTGTTTCATAAACAGTTGATGCCAATGCTTCCTGAGTTTGGAGTCTTACATTCAAAACACCGTAGCATTCAACTATAACAAAAGCAACAATTACAAAAACAATTACCGCTATTAAAATACCTTGCTTAGATCCTTTTAAAGAATTTTTGTTATTTTTATTCATTGATTAAAAAATCCTTACTTTTATTCACTGCGGAAGAAAAAATATCTCCTTCATCGGCATAAAGCCAAACCGCATTTTCTCTTTTTTTAAACCACGTAATCTGCCTTTTGGCATAATGGCGTGTTTCTTTTTTCAGATTATCCAGTGCTTCCTCAAGGCTGATTTCGCCGTTGAAATACGGCTTCAGTTCCTTATGCCCTATTGCCTGTGCAGAAGTTTTTGCATTTTTATCAAGGCAATGCCTTGCCTCTTCAACAAGACCGTTTTCTGCCATAATATCTACACGGCGGTTAATTCTTTCATAAAGTGTAGCTCTGTTTCTAAAACCGATTACAAAATAGAGCACATCATAAGGCGTTTCCTCAAGCCTTGAAGCTTCATTCTGCATACTTTTTGTTTTGCCCGTTGCGTAATATATTTCAAGAGCCCTTACAACTCTTTTTTTATTATTTTTATGTATGTCCCTTGCAGCTTCTGCATCTATTTCGGAAAGCTCATCATAGAGTTCCTCAACATCTTTCGCCATAAGCCTTTCGCGAAGCTCAAGATCAATATCTGCATCAGTAAATTTTATATGATCAACAAAGCTGTTGATAAAAAGCCCTGTGCCGCCTACAATAACAGGCACCTTATTTCTGCCTGCAATATCTTCTGCTGCATTTTTTGCCAGCCTGCAGAAATCAGAAACGGAAAAGCTTTCATCTCTGTTTAAAATCTCAACAAGGTGATGCGGCACTTCTGATTGCTCCTGCACGGTGGGTGCTGCTGTTGCAATGCTCATCCCCTTATAAACCTGCATAGAATCGGCAGATATTATTTCACCGCCAACAGCCTTTGCAATTTCAATTCCAAGACCTGTTTTTCCGCTCGCGGTGGGACCTGCAACCACAATAAGCTTCGTTTTCATCATTGTATTCTTCCAAACTGCTTTTCAAGCTCATATCTTGAAATTTTTATCATAACGGGTCTGCCATGAGGACAATAGCGGATATCAGGCATTGAAAGCAGCTTTTCAACAAACATTTCACGTTCCTGCGGCGAAGTATAATCCCCGCCTTTAACCGCACTGCGGCACGCAGTTGAATGAAAAATCCAATCCATTTTATCAGGCTCAATATCTGTTTTATGCTCAATTAGCTTAAGTGCAATTTCAAGAATCAAATCCTTAACATCCGCACCGTCAAGCAGTGCCGGGGTTTCACGTACTATAACAGAGGTATTTCCGAAATCCTCAACCTCAAAGCCGCATTTTGCAAGAAGAGGTATATTATCAGTGATTACACTGTATTCTTCAGCAGACATTTTAACTGCAACAGGTGAAAGCAGCATCTGCGAATTAATCTGCGTTTGGGCTTTTAATCTCTCAAAATTCATTCTTTCGTGCGCCGCATGCTTGTCTATATAATAAAGATCGTTCTCAATTTCAACAATTATGTAGGTTTTGAATGCCTCTCCTACCACCTTGAAGTTTGGTGTATCATCCTTTTCATCAATAATTACGGGAGCAGGTGCCTGCTCTTCCTCATATTGAATATCAATTTTTTCATACGATTTTTTATCAAAAACCTTTGGCTCTTTGTTTTCATATGATAAATCTGATTTCATTGATTCTGTTTTAATAAATGTATTTTCTTTTTCTCCGCTGTATTCCTCGCTTCTTTTAATCGGAGTTTTAGGAGATGCCAGCTTCCATGAATTTTCCTTTACCGAAGCAAATTTAAGCTGATTCGGCTGTTCCTCTTTTTTTAAGAAATTTATTTTTGCCGAATGTGTTTCAGGCCTTCTTACCGGCAATGTATATGCTGAATCATCCGAAGAAATTTTGCCCTCTTTAACAGTATCCTGCTGTTCAATTGCAGTTTTAATACCGTAATAAATAAGATTGAATATCGGCTTTTCATTGGCAAAGCGAACCTCTATTTTGGCCGGATGAACATTCACATCAACAAGCTTTGCATCAAGCTCTATATTAAGAACACAGGCAGGAAATCTGCCAACCATTATTAAATTCTTATATGCCTGTTCAAGTGCCGCCATTGCCGTTGCACTTTTAACAAGCCTACCGTTAATAAAGAAAAACTGCATTGCCCTGCTTTTTCTTGACTGATGCGGTCTGCTTGCGTAACCTGAAATGTGCATCCCTTCATAGGAATAATCAACAGAAACAAGGGTATCCGAAAGCTCTGCACCGAACACGGAATAAATGGTGCTTTTCAGATCTCCGTTTCCAGAGGTTATTAAAATCTGCTTTCCCTCACGGATAAAGCGGAAGGATATATCCGGATTGGAAATTGCCATTCTGTCTACAATACCCTGAATTGAATTACCCTCTGTAACATCCTTTTTAAGAAATTTCATTCTTGCAGGAACATTAAAGAAAATATCTCTTACCACTACGGTTGTGCCCTGCGGGCAGCCTGCATCCGAAAAATCAATTTCCTCACCGCCTGCAATCTCATACCTTGTGCCCATTTCCTCATTGTCTGCTTTTGTGAGCAGTTCAACCTTTGCAACAGCGGCAATGGAAGCCATTGCCTCGCCTCTGAAACCGAGAGTGCCTATGGAATCAAGGTCTGCACCTGTTGATATTTTAGATGTTGCGTGTGATATAAATACCTTTTTAACATCTTCCCTTGCAATTCCGCAACCATCATCCGTTATGCGAATATAGGTTGTGCCGCCGTTTTTTATTTCTACTGTTATATGCTTAGCACCGGCATCTATGGAATTTTCAATCATTTCCTTAACAATACTCATCGGTCGTTCAACAACCTCTCCGGCCGCTATAAGGCTGTAAACCTCTTTTGGCAGAATATTGATTTTTGGCATTTATATCACCTCTTTTCAAATTTTTATAGTTCTTCTGATTTTTTCTTTAAATCATAAAGTGTCTGCATTGCTTCAATTGGTGTTAACGTATTAACATCAATTGTTTTTAGTATTTCAATGATTTCATTTTTGCCGTTTACCGTAAAGTTGAACTGAATATCATCTTCATCTTCCTCAACAACGGCATCCTCTGCTTTGAATTTTATATCAATTTTGTTCTGCTCAAGCTCTTTTAAAATAACCTTTGCACGCTTAACAACGGAATCGGGAACACCTGCAAGCTTTGCAACCTCAATACCGAAGCTCTCATCTGCACCGCCCTTAACAATTCTGCGAAGGAAAGTAATATCATCCCCGCGCTTTTTAACGGCTATGGAATAATTTTTAACACCGTCCAGCATACCCTCCATAGCGGTAAGCTCATGATAGTGTGTTGCAAAAAGTGCCTTTGCACCAAGCGTTTTCTTTTTGCACACAAACTCCAGAACGGCACGTGCAATGCTCATTCCGTCAAACGTGGATGTGCCTCTGCCGATTTCATCAAGAATTACAAGACTGTTTGAAGTGGCATTTTTTAAAATCGTTGATACCTCGTTCATCTCAACCATAAAGGTAGACTGACCCGTCGCCAGGTCATCAGATGCACCGACTCTCGTAAATATTGCATCAACTATGCTGATATTCGCTGATTTTGCAGGCACAAAAGAGCCTATCTGCGCAAGAAGAACAATAAGTGCAATCTGGCGCATGTACGTTGATTTACCTGCCATATTGGGGCCTGTAATGATTGCGCAACGGTTTTCATCCTTATCAAGAACGGTATCATTCGGAACAAAAGGTGCACCGTCAAGCAATGTTTCAACAACAGGGTGTCTGCCGTCCTTAATATCAATAACACCGTTTGTGTTAATCTGCGGGCAAACATAATTGTTATTTACAGCAACCTCTGCAAGGCTTGCAAGCACATCAAGCATAGCAAGTGCCTTTGCAGTACGGTGAAGCCTTTCAACCTCTGCACCGACTGCCTCACGCACAGCACAGAACACCTCATATTCAAGTGCAATTGACCTGTCTTTCGCACCGAGAATTTTGCCCTCAAGCTCTTTTAATTCCTGCGTTATATATCTTTCACAGTTTGTCAAGGTCTGTTTTCTTATGTAGGTTTCGGGCACCAAATCCTTGTATGGATTGGTAATTTCTATATAGTAGCCGAAAACACGGTTGTAACCAACCTTAAGCTTCGGAATTCCCGTTGCTTCTCTTTCCTTAGCCTCTATGGAAGAAATGACACCTGCTCCGTCCTCCATAATTGCCTTAAGCTCATCTATCTCTTCGTTATAGCCTTTTTTAATCATTCCGCCTTCACGGAGTGTAAACGGGGGCTCGTCCTCAATAGCATTTTTAATTAATTCCTCAACATCCGTAAGCAAATCAATATTGCTTTCTATGTCCTTTAAAAGTGCCGAGGAGGAAGCTGCAACTTCTGCCTTTATCTCAGGCAATCTGCCGATTGTATTCTGCAGTGCTTTCAATTCCTTTGCGTTTGCAGTGCCGTAGGCAATTCGCGTCATCAGACGCTCAATATCATTTATCCCTGCAAGTGCGACTCTGATTTTATCCCTTTTCATAGGATTATCCGAAAGCTCGCCTATTGCATTCTGCCTTTTGGTTATTTTCTGAACGGACATAAGCGGCCTTTCAAGCCAGTTTCTTATCATTCTTTTGCCCATTGCGGTTTTTGTTTTATCAATAACCCACAAAAGCGAATGCCTTTTTTCGCCGCTCATCATGGATTTTGTAAGTTCAAGATTTCGCCTCGCACTTATATCCAGCTTCATAAATTCCTCTTTATCAAAGAAATCTATATCCGCAGGTGCTTCAATCTCATCCTTTTTCTGCACCTCTTTAAGGTAATCAATTACTGCACCGAGTGCACTTACAGCCGTTTTGCTGTGACCGAGATTGAGAGAATCTATTTCATCCTTTTTCAGAGTTTCCAGAATAAGATTTGCAGCTTCATCAAAATCATATTTATTATCATCAAGAAGCTGAAGCTCTGCCGAAAGACGTGCCCTTGTAAATTTTGCAACCTCATTAAAATCAAGTGCGGCTGAATTAACAATGATTTCCTTCGGCTGATAGGTTGAAAGCTGATTCACAATCTGCTCCTCAACATCCTCTCCGCTTACAACTGTTATGTGAAATTCACAGGTTGAAACATCAGCAAAGCAAAGACCGGTTTCCTTTTCCCCTTTGCAGATTGAGCAAAGATAGTTATTAACCGTATCATCAAGCATATTGCTTTCAATTACCGTGCCCGGTGTGATGATTCTTATGACATCTCTTTTAACAAGCCCCTTCACCAGCTTGGGATCTTCAATCTGCTCACAGATTGCAACCTTATAGCCTCTTGAAACAAGCTTTGCAATATAATTGTCTGCCGAATGAAACGGAACGCCGCACATAGGTGCCCGTTCCTCCTGACCGCAGTCCTTACCTGTAAGAACCAGATCAAGCTCCTCGGAGGCGATTTTTGCATCGTCAAAAAACATCTCATAAAAATCACCGAGGCGGAAAAACAACAGTGCTCCCGGATATTGACTTTTAATTTCAAAATACTGCGCCATCATAGGCGACAACCCTTTCGCCATTGTTTCTCCTCCTCAATAAAATTTATTTTTCTGAATTAGTGGCAGCCGCCGCAGGTACTGCAATTATGTGTGCATTCCTCAGCAGGAATTTCACAGGTTGCAGGATCCTGACCGTCAAAGAAAAGACCAATCATCTTGCTGATATACTGCGCCATTTCCTCCATTGATGCCGCTGCTGTTGAGTATTTCATCATATTCTCATTTTTCATAATCTCTTCATAAAGATCCTGATACTGCTTCTGAAGCTCTGCAATTCTATCCTTATCAGCTTCATCTGCTTTGCCTGCTTCCTGCTGATATTTTAAAGAAAGAAGCTGAAGCTCCTGCATCTGCTGCTGAAGTGATTCATCTGCATCATTAGCTGATGCTGCTGCCTGAAGTGCTGCGAAGCGAGGATCATTCTGAATTTCTTTTCCAAGCTCGCGAAGTGCTGATTCTAAACTCATAAGTTTAATTCCTTTCTATTTCGCCTTTTAACACATATGTCAAAGGCTTTGTTACTTTAATATTTTGAAAAGTGCCGATAAGATTTTCGTCACCCTCAAATTCTATAATCAAATTGCCGTCTGTTCTGGCAGCAATATAATTATCACCTAATTTTCCTTTGCCGTAAACAAAGCATTTAAAGGTTTTTTCTGCATATTTTTTCATGTTTTCAGCAGAAATTTTTTCCTGCAAATCGGTCAGTTCCCTGAACCATCTGCCTTTTTCAGATGCCGCAACGGGGTCTTCCATTTCAGCGGCAGGTGTTCCTTTTCTCGGTGAATAAATAAATGTGAAAAGTGAAGTGAATTTAACTTCTTCAACAAGAGATAATGTATCCTTAAACTCTTCATAGGTTTCACCCGGAAAACCAACTATAATATCTGATGTTATTGAAAGTGCATCCCCCATAAGCTCTTTTGCATAATTGATGAGCTCAAGATATTTTTCCCTGTTATAGTGGCGGTTCATTGCTTTGAGCACTCTGTTGTTTCCGCTTTGGAAAGGCAGATGCAGATGCTTTGCAATCTTATCACAAGAAGCCATTGTTTCTATAAGTTCTTTTGTGCAGTCCCTCGGATGACTTGTCATAAAGCGTATTCTGAAATCCCCGTCAAGCTCATTTATGCTTTTAAGAAGCTGAGCGAATGTTACGCTTGGTGATAAATCCTTGCCGTAGGAATTCACATTCTGCCCAAGCAGAGTTATTTCCTTATAGCCGCTTTCTATAAGCTCCTTTGCCTCTGCAATAACATCTGCTGCTTCCCTGCTTCTTTCTCTGCCTCTTACATAAGGCACAATGCAGTAGGAACAGAAATTGTTGCAGCCGTACATTATCGGAATCCATGCTTTGCGGTCATTATCACGCAGAACGGGCACACCCTCTGCAATCGCACCATCCATATCAGGCAGCTCAAATACTCTTTTCTTTTTTGTAAGAGCATTAAAAAGCAGTTCGGGCAATCTGTAAACAACATGTGTACCGAACACCAAATCAACAAACGGAAAACTTTGTTTTATTTTATCCGCAATATGCTTCTGCTGCATCATACATCCGCAGCACGCAATAATAACATCGGAATTTTCACGCTTATAGGATTTCAGCATTCCTACATTGCCGAACACTCTGTCCTCCGCATGCTCACGAACGGCACAGGTGTTGAATATGATAAGCTTGGCTTCTGTTCGGTTTTCCGTAAAACCGTAACCCATTTCATTAAGCATACCCTTAATATGCTCACTGTCTGCCACATTCTGCTGGCAGCCATAGGTTACAACACAGGCAAGAGGCTTTTCTGCATATCTTTTTGAAATAACAGAAGCAACCTTTTTGCAAAGCTCCTGCTGCTTTTTTATTTCATTTTCACTTACAACAGCGGTTTTGCGTTTATTTTCTTCCATCATTTTCACCTCTGAACATAAAAACCCATAATATGTTTAATTATATCAAACCGTGT
>CAJTMQ010000003.1:0-20200 GCA_910577215.1 uncultured Eubacterium sp.
CTTTTTTGAAGATTTGTGGTATAATTAGCTCAACATTGAGGGAGTAATTCCACAAATTTTTGTGAATTTTTGTCACCAACCGAGGGAAAAAAGCCTCTGGCAAAGTTTTAATGAATGAGACTCATATGCGGGCGCCCGTGTATGAGTCTTTTTTAGAACAGTTTTTAATGTTTAAACATTAAAGAGCCGAAACTTTTGCTTCGACTTTTTGATGCTTAAGCAGAAAGTAAAAAATATAAAGAGGAGGTAGCGGAATGATCTGGGTATGGATAGCCGTCACGGTAATAGCAATAATTGTTGAAGCAGTTAGTGCGCAGCTGCTTTCAATATGGTTTGCACTTGGCGGAATAGCGGCATTGATAACAAGCCTCGTTACCGATAGTATTGCGGTGCAGATAATTGTGTTTGTTGCAGTTTCTGTTATATCGCTTGCAGTGATTTTCCCGTTTGTGAAAAACATACTCAAAAAAGAGCCTGTAAAAACCAATGCAGATCGCTATATCGGAAAGCTTGCCGTTGTAACGGAAGGTATATCTAATATTGATGCCAAAGGTCAGGTTAAGGTAGATAACCAGATATGGTCGGCCCGAAGTGAGGATGGCTCACAGATTGCCGAGGGCACAAGAGTTAATGTGTTAAGAATAGAAGGCGTTAAGCTGATTGTTTCAGCCGCCGAATAAAACAAAAAATTATTTATTAAAAGGAGATTTATTATGCCGTTTTTAATTACTATTGCAGTTATTGTTGTATTTGTGCTTATTGTAGCACTTGCAAACATCAAGGTTGTTGCGCAGTCAAAAGCATATGTTGTTGAAAGATTAGGTAAGTATTCAACCACATGGGAAACCGGACTTCACGTTAAGGTTCCGTTTATTGAAAGAATTGCAAAAATTATTTCTCTTAAAGAGCAGGTTGTGGATTTTGCACCGCAGGCTGTTATCACAAAGGATAACGTAACAATGAAAATTGATACCGTTGTATTCTTCCAGATAACAGATCCCAAGCTTTACTGCTATGGTGTTGAAGCACCGCTTGCCGCCATTGAAAATCTTACTGCAACAACACTTCGTAACATCATCGGCGAGCTTGAGCTGGATGCTACTCTTACTTCAAGAGATACCATCAACACAAAAATACGCTCAATTCTTGATGAAGCAACAGATCCCTGGGGAATCAAGGTAAACCGTGTTGAGCTTAAAAACATTCTTCCTCCTAAGGAAATTCAGGATTCAATGGAAAAGCAGATGAAGGCAGAGCGTGAGCGCCGTGAGGCTATCCTTCGTGCAGAAGGTGAAAAGCAGAGCCGCATTCTTGAAGCTCAGGGCTTTAAGGAATCAAAAATTCTTGAGGCTGAGGCTGAAAAGCAATCTGCAATTCTTCGTGCAGATGCTGTTCGTGAACAGAAAATCCGCGAGGCAGAGGGTGAGGCTCAGGCAATTCTTAAAATTAAACAGGCCGAAGCTGACGGTATCAAGATGATTAAGGATGCAGAGCCAACAGATGCTGTTGTTAAAATCAAATCACTTGAAGCGTTTGCAAAGGCAGCAGACGGTCAGTCAACCAAGATCATTATTCCAAGTGAAATTCAGTCACTTGCAGGTCTTGCAGCAGGTCTTGACGGCGTGCTTAAAAAATAGTATTTATGAAAACACAATGCAGTGCGGATTATCATATCCGCCTGCAATGAAAAGGAGAATATTTATGATCAGTGTTACAACTCCGAGTCTTGAAAACGGAGTCATTATTGAATACAAAGGTATTGTTACAGGCGAGGTTGTTGCCGGCATTAATTTTTTAAAGGATTTTGGTGCATCAATCAGAAATATTGTTGGCGGGCGCTCCGCAGGTTATGAGGAGGAAATCATCGCCGCAAAAAATGATGCCATAAGAGAAATGGAAACACGTGCAGCACAGATGGGTGCGAATGCGGTTGTTGGTGTTAAGGTTGATTACGAATCCTTTGGAAATGCAGGAATGGTTATGGTTATTGCAACCGGCACAGCTGTTGTTGTTAAAAATAAATAACAAAACAGGAGGGCAAAAGCCCTCCTTATTTTTTTGGATATGGTTTTGTTTCATTGGTTAATCCTAAAATATAATCTGTACTTGTGTTATAGTATTCTGCTCATAAAATCAGCATTTCGTATGGAATAGTTCGTTTCCCTTTTTCATAATTGCTGTATGCTTGTTGTTTACAATTTAAAAGTTCAGCAATTTTTTCTTGACTTAGGTCATTGTCTTTTTTTAGATTTCTTAATCTTTCTATATACATTCCTGTAGTATTGACGATTAAAACAACATGCTGTAGCATGTTCTTAAGATAAAAAGCTGCTCTAATTGTCACCGGGCGAATCAAAATACCTCTCTTTATAAGAGCAGTATTTTTATAACAAATCTTCACCAAGCGATTTATTGCAGATTATACTGAAATCAATCCCAGTTTCCAGAGAAAGCCAGAGCTTTATAAATTGAGCAATAAAGGCAGACGGCGGCAAAATCGTAAACCCGAATTCCTTGTAAGCCTTGGCGCTTTCATAAATATCTCTATTTTCTGCTCCGCAAATATAACAGGGAATATTTTTTTGCTTTAATTCAGCAGCAAAATCGAAAAATTCCCTGCAATCTGTGCAGATTGTGCCCGAATGGTATGTTTTGATTAAAACAGCTTTTGTGTTTTTATGGATTTTCGGATATTCAAAGCCCACATATGGCTGAATAACCATTAGTTCACTGCTGAAGTCCGAAAGCAGTGCTTTGCCGAAGGGTTTGACTTCATCTTTACCTGCGGTATAATCGGAATTTTTAATAAAATTCTTGCCGTTATAGCTTCCGTAATATTGATTTTTTATGCTGAAAACATCATCCGAAAGCTCACTGTGCGGCAGCAGTCTGCTTGCACGGTGAATATAAACTGCCCCGTCACTGTTTTTATACGGAACAAAAACACCCTTTCCGTATCCGCCCTTTATGAAATCAACCGCAGCGGAAAAATTTGAAAGGCCGTTTGCTCTGTTGTCTGTTAATACAAAGTTGCTTGAAATCAGCATAACAGGCTTGCAGTCCGAACCGAGTGCGTAGGAAAGTGCGGCGGCGGAAAACTGCAGAGTATCTGTTCCGTGAGTGACAATAATACCGCTGTAATCATCATTCATTTTATTGCAGACGAATGAAATCAACTGCGAAAGCGTTTTGCCTGTGTTGTTTTCACTGAGCGTGTAATATGGCTGTGCAGTTACAAACTGCGTATCGGCACCATATTCGTTTTTATACATTTCAAGCAAAAGGCGGGTATTTTCCTCATTGGGGGAGATTACCCGATTGTTTGCAGATGAGCCTATTGTGCCGCCTGTGAATATAACAAGAATTTTCATTTTATCACCTGATAAAATTATATACTGATATTGTTGAAAAAACAATCCAATTATAATAATATATACTTATGGAAAATTTAGAAAAAAGATTTTTAGAGCTTGCAGACAGGGCAGACGAACGCTGTTATGTAACCTTTTCCGATTTTCTGAATATGGAGGAGGAAGGTCTGCTTGAAGGTTTAAAACTGAATACAAATCATTTTCTTTTCGGCGGATATGATGATGCGGAACGGTGTGTTGCTGCATTCGGATTTGGATGTGAGGAAGCGGAGTTTCCCATATCAATTATAAAGGCTGAGCCTGTTTTGCCAAAATTTGCAGATAAGCTTTCTCACAGAGATTTTTTAGGCTCGCTTATGGCACTCGGCATTAAAAGAGAGGTTGTCGGCGATATTATGATTGTTGAAAATATCGGCTATATATTCTGCCTGAACAGCATTGCAGAATATATTGTTAACTCTCTTGATAAGGTAAGGCACACAAATGTCAAGTGCAGTCTTGTATCCCAGCTTCCGCAAAACGCTGTAAAAGTTCCCGAAGATACACAGCTTATTGCTGCATCCGAAAGGCTTGATGTAATCGTTTGTGCTGTTTATAATTTTTCACGCAGTGCCGTAAAAGAGCTGTTTATCGGCAGAAAAATATATGTTAACAGCCGCTTGTGTGAAAATTTTTCCCATACGCCAAAAGAAGGAGATATTATTTCCGTGCGGGGAAAGGGCAGATTTATTTATAACGGTATTCTTGGCACAACGAAGAAAAACAGACTTTTAATTTCAGTTGGCATATATAAATAGAAAATAAGTATAAAACAAAAACCTCCTTAAAACAGGAGGTTTTCTTTATTGCTGATAAAGATTAAGTTTTACAAGGTTCTTATGTATATCAGTCCATTTTGATTTCGTGAACCCAGCCCTCAGGGCCTTCAATTGTGCCCATCTGAATACCTGTAAGTGTTTCATAAAGCTTTTTGGTTACAGGGCCCATTTCATCCATTCCGCTCGGGAAGCAGATTTCAGTACCGTGGTTAACAATTTTGCCGACAGGGCTTATAACGGCTGCTGTTCCGCAAAGTCCGCATTCAGCAAAATCCTTGAGTTCTTCCAGTTTAACAGGGCGGTGTTCAACCTTCATTCCCAAAATTTCTTCTGCAACAACGCAGAGTGAACGTCTTGTAATAGAAGGAAGGATTGAATCTGATTTAGGAGTAACAATTGTGCCGTCCTTCGTAACAAACAGGAAGTTTGCACCGCCTGTTTCTTCAACATAGGTTCTTGTTGCCGCATCAAGGTACATATTTTCATCATAGCCCTGATTGTGTGCATCAACAATTGCATAAAGGCTCATTGCGTAGTTAAGACCTGCTTTAATATGACCTGTGCCGTGAGGTGCAGCTCGGTCAAAATCACAAACACGGATTGTAAGAGGCTTTGCACCGCCCTTGAAATAAGGACCAACAGGTGTGCAGAAAATTCTGAACTGATATTCATCTGCAGGCTTAACACCTATAACAGAGTTTGAACCGAACATAAACGGACGCAGATAAAGTGTTGCACCTGAGCCATATGGAGGAACCCATGCTGCATTTGCCTTAATAACCTTTTCTACTGCTTCAACAAATTTATCCTCAGGGAAAACAGGCATCTGAAGTCTTTTCGCAGAATCTGCAAGGCGTGCGGCATTTAAATCAGGGCGGAAGCAGACAATTCTTCCGTCAGCAGTGGTATAAGCCTTTAAGCCCTCAAAAATGGTTTGTGCATACTGAAACACACATGCGCATTCACTCATGGTAATGGTGTTGTCTGCAGTAAGTATGCCGTCATCCCATTTACCGTCTTTATAATCAGAAACGAATCTAATATCGGTTGGTATATAGCCAAAGCCGAGATTAGCCCAGTCTATGTTTTTCTTTTCCATGGTAATACTTCCCTTCAAAAAAATTTACTGTTTTAATTTTACTACCAATATTTTATATTGTCAACAAGCATAGGGGAGATATTTTGCCTAAAAAAGAGGATGGTTTGACAAATGAGTGTAATACTGATATAATATAATACGAAATATATAACAGAAGAGGAAGTTTTATGGAGAAAAGCAGAAGCAATTTTACAGGCAGCATAGGCTTTATTTTTGCCGCAGCAGGATCTGCGGTTGGTTTGGGGAACTTATGGCGCTTTCCCTACCTTGCTGCAAAATACGGCGGCGGAATTTTTTTGCTTGTTTATCTTATACTTGCAGTAACCTTTGGTTTTGCTTTAATGGTAACCGAAATTGCAATCGGAAGAAAAACAAGGCTCAGTCCCATGGAGGCATTTGGCTCTTTAAATAAAAAATGGGGATGGCTGGGCAAGCTGTCAACCCTTGTACCTGTTCTTATTCTGCCGTATTATTGTGTTATAGGCGGCTGGGTAACAAAATATACAGCTACCATGATTGCAGGCTCGGTTTCATCTGCGGCGGAGGATTCA
Organism: uncultured Eubacterium sp.; assembly: GCA_910577215.1. Taxonomy (GTDB): domain Bacteria; phylum Bacillota; class Clostridia; order Oscillospirales; family Acutalibacteraceae; genus Eubacterium_R. The sequence continues at coordinate 5,840 of CAJTMQ010000003.1, forward strand.
TATTTTACTTCATTTATATCATCAACATGGGCACCGCTTATATGCTTTTTCATATTTGCAACAATTACCGCAATCATTATTTTTCTCGGTGTTAATAAGGGTATTGAGAAATTAAGTAAATTTCTTATGCCTATGTTGCTTGTGCTTACAATTGTGCTTACTGTTTTTGTTTTAACAAGAGACGGTGCAGGTGAGGGCGTGCTTTATTACATCAAGCCTGATTTCAGCCATTTGAGTGTTAAAACCATTCTTGCGGCGCTTGGACAGCTCTTTTTCTCTATGAGTCTTGCAATGGGAATTATGATAACCTATGGCTCATATGTAAGGAAGGAGGATCATATAGAAAAATCAGTGCGCAGAATTGAGTTGTTTGACACGGTAATTGCGTTTCTTGCAGGTATGATGATTGTTCCGGCAGTATTTGCCTACTCGGGCGGTGATACAGATGCACTCGGCAAAGGACCAAGTCTTATGTTTGTTACCCTGCCGAAGGTGTTTAATGAAATGAAATTCGGCAGTGTAGTGGGCTCGGCATTCTTCATCCTTGTGTTATTTGCTGCAATAACAAGCTCTGTTTCGGTTATGGAGGCAATTGTTGCGGGAATTGATGATAAATATAAAACCGGAAGAAAAAAGGCGACCGTTATTGTGTATGTTTATACAATTGCAATAGGTGTTGTGTGCTCGCTCGGTTTCGGAGTACTCAGCAATGTTACAATCCTTGGCTTTGATATTCTGGATTTCCTTGATTTCCTGTCAAACAGTGTGCTGATGCCTGTTGTGGGTATGCTCACATGTATTGTTGTCGGATTTATTTTAAAGCCTGATGTTATTATCAGTGAGGTTGAGCTTAATGGTCCGTTTAAAATGAAGCGGTTTTATTCCGTAATGGTAAAATGGATAGCTCCGCTTTGTATATTTGCAATTCTTATCAGTTCAATTTTGGATACACTCGGTATTATTTCAATATAAAAACAAAATCCTGTGAATATTCACAGGATTTTTCTTTCATTTATATGTAAAAAGAATATTGAGATTTGGATGAATTTATATTATTATAGTCGTTGATTAATATTTAACAGACCCTTGCGGTTCAGGAGGAAATATGGAAAACACAAAAATTATTGCTGTTGCAGGAAAGGGCGGAGTCGGAAAAACGTCCATTTCAGCAACAATTGTTAAGCTGCTTGTTAAAGCATATCCGGATAAAAAGATTCTTGCAATTGATGCAGATCCTGCAGTAGGGCTTTCAACAGCACTCGGCATTGATGTTAAGATGACGATTGATGATATAAGAAAGGAAATTGTTGCAACTGTAGAGGGCGGAGATACCAAAACCGCAATAGAACTTTTAGGTGATGCAAGGTATAAAATATTTGATGCTCTTGTTGAAACAGACGGTTATGCATTTATAGCAGTCGGCAGACCGGAAACCGCAGGATGCTACTGCAAAATCAATTCTTATCTGAAAGAGGTTATAAGCCTTTTGTCAAGTGAGTTTGATTATGTTGTTATAGACGGAGAAGCAGGCATTGAGCAGATTAACCGCCGTGTTATGGAAAAGGTTACACATCTTATTTTGATTACGGACCCAAGCAAAAAGGGCTGTCAGGTTATCAATACAATAAAAGGTGTTGCAGATGATCTTGTTATGTATGAAAAAATAGGTGCGGTTATAAACAGAATTCCGGATGAGTCTGTTCTGCCTTATATAGACACAAACGGCATTCCGGTTTTATCAGCAATTATGAATGACAGTAATCTTGCTGTGTTTGATATGCAGGGCAAAAATGTATTCAATCTTCCCGATGATACAAATATTGTAAGCGGAGTGCAAAAGGCACTGAAGAATATGGAAATTCTTTAACGGGGTGAATTATGAAGGATTTAAAGTATCTTTATGAATTTGAAAATCTGCTGCAGGAATCCAATAATGAATTGGTGCAGCAGGCAAAAAAAGACGGCGGCATTGCTGTTGGCTATACCTGCTATCATGTGCCGGAGGTGCTTCTTAACTGCGGAAACTGCTTTTCGGTAAGGCTTCGTGCACCCCGAACAGGCTCAATGGATATTGCAACATATTATATGAGCAACTTCCTCTGCGGCTATTCAAAGGCATTGCTTGAACGCGGAATAGAGGGAGGATATAACTATCTCGATGCCCTTATGGCATCTGAAACCTGCTCTGAGATGAACAGAGCACTTGAGCATTTTGAAATGCTCAGTCTGATTCCGAATGAAAAGTTTTTCGTAACCTTTATGGATGCTCCGTTTAAGGTTGAGCCTCACACAATAAAGCATTATGTAGGTCAGGCAAGGGAAAAGGTGCTTGATAAGCTTACAGAGGTTTATGGTATTGATACTTCTGATGCGGCATTGAGAAAAGCCGTAGAGGAGCATAATGAAATCTGCCGCATAATGACGGAAATCGGTGAGTACCGCAAGGAGGAAAACCCAAGAATTACGGGTTATGAGTATCATATATTAAACCTGGTTACATATTGCTGCCCTAAATATCTTATTATTGATAAGCTGCGTGAAACAGCAGAAGAACTTAAAACAAGAGTTCCCGATGAAAAGAAAAACTACAGGGCAAAGATTGTTGTTGTCGGCTCTGAAATGGATGATCCCGATTTTACATCTCTTATTGAGGACAGCGGTGCTCTTGTGGTTGCGGACAGATACTGCTTCGGTGCCCTTCCCGGCAGGCAGGAAATTGTGCTCAATGATGAAGAGGATGTGCTTTATCAGATTTGCCGCTTTTATATGCAGACAAGTCAGTGCCCGAGATATATGAGCCAGGACAAGGTGCAGGAGCGCCGTGATTATATCAAGCACCTTGTGGACGAATATCATGCAGACGGTGTGCTTTATGAGCAGATTAAATTCTGTGAATACTGGGGCTATGAGCGTGCACTTGCATCTCACATTATGAATAATGAATACGGAGTACCGTCTGCTTCTGTTGACAGACAGTATACCGCATCAAGCTCGGGTCAGCTTCGTACAAGAGTTCAGGCTTTTGTTGAAAGCCTTGAAATAAAGAAAATTCAAAGGGAAAGGGAGGCAAAGAACAATGGCTGATTTAGGTAAGCTTTACACGAAGCATACAGCGCTTCTGAAGCATCGTGAATGGCGCGGATTCAAAGATACAATGTATGATTATTACCGCTGGCTTATAACGTGGAAAGATATGATTGTAATGGTGCTCAAAGCACCTGTAACAACTGTTAAAGGCTTGTTCAAATACCGTTGGTTTGCCTCGTATCTTTCAACTCCTGCTTTTGTAGACCGTCATTTAATGGGTCTGCGCGGTCCGCAGCTCAGAATGGCACATCTTCATTTCAATATGATTGTTAAGCATGCAACGGGGCTTATTAATTTATCCTTTGTTGCAGATGAAAAGCTTCGCCCGAATAACAAGCTTTCAAAGAAAATCGTGCTTGTTGATGAGCTTATTCCGATGGAGGTTATGGCAGGTTTTCCCAATCTTAAATGCATTCCTACACAGACAATGCCGATTTTCCTTTGCTCAATGGTTGATCAGCAGATAACGCCGCCTTATCTTGAATCTGTTGAGGCTTACGGTGTTCCTGCCGATGTATGCCCTCTGCCGAGTGCGGAAGCGGGTGTTGCAATTGATGACGATTATCCTAAGCTTGGCTGCTGTATGATTAACTGCAATATGCCCTGTGACGGCTCTATTATGACAACCTCTTTTCAGGACAGACGCTTTGGTCTGCCGTCCTTCTGCTATAATGTTCCTCTTCGCTACACTGAAGAGGGTGTGCAGGAATATGCCGTTGAAGAGGTTAAGGGAATGATTAAATTCATTGAAGAGCAGACAGGTGAAACCTTTGATTGGGATGCCTTCTTCTCAGCAATGAAAACCTATAACAGGCAGCTTGATTATGAGCTTGAAAAATGGGATATAAACAAAACGCCGTATCCTCAGCTAACCGGTGCGAATTTCTGGCTCTACAGGCTTTACTATTTCCACCTTTCGGGCGGCTATGACAAGCGCTTTCTTAAGGTTGATGAAAAGGTAAACAAAATCATGATGAAGGCGTATGAAAAGAAAACGCCTGTTTCAAAGGTTATGCGCCACCGAGCAGTTGTATGGAGCTGCCCTGCAAACTATTACACAAACTTTGCTAACTGGCTTGAAAATACCTGGGGTATCAATGTTGTTATGGATATGGAAACAATGATTTCATATCTCAAGTTTGATACTGAGGATAAAGACAGGGCTTTATCAGATCTTGCCAAAACATATCAGCGTGTTACAATGCGCAAGCACACAAAGGGCGGCTACCGTAATGTTGTTGATGAGCTGTGGCGCATTGTTGAGGAATATAATGCTGATACCGTTATTATGTATGACCAGATATCCTGTAAGGGTATGGATGGTTTGAACGGTATATTTGATGATCAGGCAAGGGAAAGAAATGTAAACTTTATCTGGGTTAAGCAGGATCTTATGGATCCGCGTACAATTTCCCGCCGTGATATGCGTGAGCAGGTTAACAAATATATGCAAACAGTTTTGCAGGAGGAGCCTGTTGATGCTTCACTGCTTGATTTTGAAGATGATTTAGCTTGGTAAGGAGATAAGAATATGAAATATTTTGGCGGATGCGATGTTGGCTCAACCTACACAAAGGTTGTTATTCTTGATGAAAACGGAAACATAGCAGCAGATGTAACAAACAGAAGCAAGATAAACCCTGTTCAGAGTGCTGAAATTGCACTTTCGGATGCTGTTGAAAAGGTAGAAGGCTTGAATTCGGCGCAGGAATTAAGCTATTTAATCGGCACAGGCTACGGCAGAAACAAGGTGCCGTTTGCAGACGAAAACATTTCCGAAATCAGCTGCCATGCAATGGGTGTTCACGTAACAAACCCTGATGTTAAGGCAATTATAGATATAGGCGGTCAGGATGTTAAGGGCATTGCAATTGATACGGACGGAACGGTTAAAAACTTTGCTATGAATGATAAGTGTGCGGCAGGCACAGGCAGATTTTATGAAGCCATGGCAAATGCCTTTGAAATGACGCTGCCTGAGTTTTCAAAGCTTTCATTAAATGCTAAAAATACAATTCCGATTACCGCACAGTGCACTGTTTTTGCCGAAAGCGAGGTTATATCCCTTGTCGGAGAGGGTAAGCCAATGGATGAAATTGCAGCGGGTATTCAGCTTGCAGTTGCAAAGCGCTGCTTTGTTATGGCTAAAAAGGCAGGTGCAACGGACAGCATTACACTGACAGGCGGCTGTGCTAAAAATGACGGACTTAAAAAAGCAATTGAAAAGGTGCTTAAAATAAAGGTTGTTGAACTTTCAACAGACCCTCAGCTTATGGGTGCACTCGGCGCTGCTGAATATGCCCGTCAGAAGGGGCTTGCAAAGGAGAATTGATATATGTTGTTTTTAAAAATACTCGGCATAATTCTTCTTGTTATTGTGTGCCTTTTTGTGCTTACTTTTGCGGTTTATTGGTTTAACCTTGATATGAAGCTTATAAATAAGGTTTATTTTGCGCTTCAGAAGCACTATGATAATATGAAGAGAGATAAAAAGCTTTAATGGATTTTTTTGATAATCTTATTTCACAAGTTGAAGAATTAACAGCATTGCCGAATCGGTCTGATTATTTCAGAAAAAACGGCTCGGTATGGAAGGATGCAGGCAGAAACGAGGTTGTGTTGCTGCGTGATACTGCATTTGAGCTCGGCGGCTCGGATTTGAGTGCCGTAGGCTGCAATCTTGTAACATCAAAAAGTATAGGGGAAAGCGGAGTTACCGTAATCGGAAATGACCTTTGCGATATAGAAAAAGACTGTGCTTTTGCCCGTATTTCTTTAATAGAAATTGATGATATTGCAGATGAACAGGACGCCTATAATGCCATAAGAAAAATTGAATATGTGAAGTATCATATTTTCCCCGAGGGCTATATGATGAGAACATCATCTGAAAGTCTGAGAGAACAGATAAGAGTAAGCAAAAAAGCCATTAAACAAGGCATTTCCTTTGAGAAAATAGGAAATGCTTTGATAGACAGGTATTTGGAAAATAAGCTTGTTCGTTGTGTTCGGATTATTTTTATAACGGATAAGTCTGCGGATTACAGCAGGCTGTATCGGATCGCTGTTAAAAACAATGAAATAACCAAGGCGCTGAATCACGCCCTGAATCATATTAATTTTGATTGTAATTCCTGCAATTTAAAGCCTATATGTGATGAGGTTGAGGGAATGAGAGAACTTCATTTTAAAAATTCGGGAATGTAGAATATTTTATAATTTTATCTTGATTATAATACACGGAAAAGCTATAATTGAAAGGTAGTTTGAATTCGGAGGATAAGTAAATGATTAAAGTTACAGACAGCATTAAATATATCGGTGTTGATGATAAGGATATTGACCTTTTTGAAAGTCAATATATTGTGCCGAACGGAATTTCATATAACTCTTATGTGATTCTTGATGACAAAATTGCAATTATGGATACTGTAGATGCAAGAAAAACAGATGAATGGCTAAAAAATCTTGAAGCAGAGCTTTGTGGCAAAGCACCTGATTATCTTGTTATCTCGCATCTTGAGCCTGATCATGCAGCAAATATTAAGCTTGTTGCAGAAAAATATCCTTCTGTTACACTTGTTGGAAATGCTAAAACCTTTGCAATGCTTCCTCAGTTTTTTGATATAGATGCATCGGTTGCAAAACTTACCGTTAAAGAGGGAGATACGCTTTCACTCGGCAGCCACACACTTAGCTTTATAATGGCACCTATGGTGCATTGGCCTGAAGTTATGGTTACTTATGAAAGCAGCGAAAAGGTGCTTTTCTCAGCAGACGGTTTCGGAAAATTCGGTGCACTTGACTGCGATGAGGACTGGGCATGCGAGGCAAGACGCTATTATTTTAATATTGTGGGTAAATATGGTGCACCTGTGCAGACTCTTCTTAAAAAGGTTGCAGCACTTGATATTCAGATTATCTGCCCTCTTCACGGTCCTGTTCTTACGGAGAATCTGGAGTATTATATTAATCTTTATGATATCTGGTCATCATATAAGGCTGAGGCGGAGGGTGTTTTTGTTGCTTATGCTTCAATTCACGGAAATACGGCAAAGGTCGCTCTGAAAATCAAAGAAATTCTTGAAGCTAAAGGCTGCAAAAAGGTTGCAGTTGCAGATTTATCACGCGATGATATTGCAGAGGCTGTTGAGGATGCTTTTAAGTACGGCAAAATGGTGCTGCTCGCTGCAAGCTATGACGGAGGAGTATTCCCGCCTATGGAAACATTCCTTTATCATCTTAAAAGCAAGGCTTATCAGAACAGAAAGGTTGCTGTTGTTGAAAACGGATCATGGGCGCCTAGTGCGGCAAGGGCAATGGTTTCAATTTTAGAGCCAATGAAAAATGTAACCGTTTGTGAAAACAAGGTAACAATTAAATCAACAATGAAGGATGCAGATGTAATTGCACTGGAAGCACTTGCAGATGAGATTTTAGCAGATTAATAAATTTGGGACGGATGTAATATCCGTCCTTTTTTGTGCTTTTTGATTTTTCTCTTGCTTATTAATTTTTTTTACATTATAATAAAAATTGTAATAATTTAATAGGAGAGGGTATTATGGCACAGGTTAAAACGTACACAAAAAAAGAACGCAATATGTACCTCACGGGGCTTTTCGGGCAAAATATGATTTACAATATTGTTGCCACAGGCTTGTATTACTATTTTCAGAATGTAATATGTCTGCCCGCAATTGCCTTGGGATGGATATTTGCCATTGCTCGGGTTTGGGATGCAGTTAATGATCCTATCATGGGAACAATTGTTGATAAAACACGAACCAGATGGGGAAAGTGCAGACCGTACCTGCTTTTTTCGCCCGTTATAATCTGTGTTATAACCTGTGTCGCCTTTTTAAACGGAAATTATGCAGCAGCCAAGGCTGGAGGCAACAGCACTGCGATGATTCTTATTGTTGCATGGGCTGCCGTGTCCTACATACTATGGGGTATGTGCTATACCGTTGGTGATATTCCGCTTTGGGGCATTATCAGCCGTATGAGCGAGGATGAAAAGGATCGGGCAACACTTATTTCTCTTGCAAGAATAGTTGCCGCAATCGGTGCAGGGCTTGTTGTTATTTCAATTATAGCGGTTTCTCAGGCTGTTAACGGTATGCTTTCAAAAAGCAGTGACGCACAAGCAGGTTTTATGATTGTCGGCTTTGCATTCACGATTATTGCCTCGCTGTTGTTTCAGTGTGCAGGTTTGGGCACCAAGGAAAGAGTTCCGGTAAGCTCAGAAACAAAAACAATGAAGGAAAGCTTTGCTCTTATGTGGAATTGTGTTCCGTTCAGAAGAGTGCTGATAAGCGGAATTCTCCGTTCACCTATGCAGCTTATGCTGATTGTTGCAATGACTCTGTTTACATATTATTACTGCAGCGGTGATTTAACCACTGCATTTACCGATGTAAACAAGTTTGTTATTGTTCTGATTATTGCAGGCGGTTTGTTTGCAGGTCAGTTCATTGCTATGGGAATCTGCCCGTCACTTTTAAAGAAATTTGATTCAAAAACCGTTTATAATCTTTTCAGCGGTATATCTGCAATTCCCATGGCTCTGATTTTTGTTATTTATCTTATAGATCCGACAGGTCTTGATAAGCTTCATTGGGTTGCTGTTGAAGGTGTGCTGCTTCTTGGTGCAGGTGCAGGTCTCGGCGGTGCAAGCGTTTGCCAGTCTGTTATGATTTCAGACTGCATTGATTATGAGGAATATCATCACGGCTTCAGACCGGACGGTGTTTTCTTCAGCGGTCAGAGCTTTATAACGAAATTCCAGGCAGGCATTGCCTCTATCGTTTCAGCATATGTTTACGCAGCAGTCGGATATACAGATGTTAATATTGCCTCAATGAATGAGGCACTTTCAAACGGTGCGAACTTTGCAAAGGATTATCAGAATTATTCATGGGCAATGTGGTTTCTGATTTCTATTCCGCCGGCAATCGGCATGGCAATTTCCATTATTCCGACCCTTAAATATGAGCTGGACAGAAAAACGCATAATAAAATTCTTGCAGAGCTTGTTGAAAAGCATAATCAGGAAGATGCCGCATAAAAGGTTAATGAATTTTTCAGGGAGAGTGTAGGCTCTCCCTGTTTTTTTATCTGTATCATGATATGACAATATTTTTGTGTTTTATTGTTTATAATGTGTTGAATGAGGGGAATAATTAAATTTTGCGGATGTGTAAAAATGAAAACTATTACCCGAAAAAAAGAAGAAATAACTAAAAATTTAAGGAATAAAAGGGCAAAAAGCATTGTTGAAGGTGCTGCATTCTTTGCAGTTGGCTTTATTCTGAGCAGCTGTTTTGTACTCAAAGTAGTGTCTCCGTTTTCAATATCACTGATTTCTGTTTCAAAGAAGAATAATTTTCTTTATACGGCAGTAGGCAGTGCTCTTGGATATATGCTGTTTTGCCCCGAAAATTTCGCAAGATATGCTGTGGCTGTAATCATAGTTTCTCTCGGAACCTTTGCGGTATCACTTGCTGATATTAAAAATCAGCCGTATCTTCCTATGCTTCTGTCATTTCTGGCACTTCTTGCAACGGGAATTGTTGTTAATGTAAAAAACGATTCTTCCGTTACACAATATGCCCTCAGCTTTGCAGAAAGCATACTCGGTCTTGGCGGTGCATTCTTTTTCTTTAAAGCAATAAATTGCAATTTCCGCCGTTTTCGCTTTAAGGCACTTCCTGTTTCGGATTTAACCTGCATTATAATTTCTGCATCTGTAATACTTATGAGCCTTGAACGTTTAACAATCGTCAATGTTTCACCTGCCCGTATAGCGGCTGTGCTTATTATTCTTTTGACTGCACGTTATGGCTCGGATAGGCTTGGATTTATACTTGCTCTTTCTATCGGATTTTCACTTGGAATTGGCAGCACTGATACTATGTATCTTGCAGGTGCGTATGCGTTTTCAACGCTTCTGGCAACACTGTTCTGTCCCGTGGGCACATGGAGTGCTGCCGTGTCCTTTACTGCATCGGTTGCACTGTTTTCAATTGCGTCGGGCAGCAGCACGGGGCTTTACATTATCCTTGAAAGTGCGGCAGCAAGCATTGCCTTTGCCCTAATGCCGTCAATAGCAACAAAAAGAATAGAGGAATTTTTCCATGGAGGAGCAGATACTGCTCCGGATGGTTCGTTAAGGCAAAGTCTTGTTGTACGCCTGCGATTCGCTTCATCTGCTATGAATCATATAAGCGAAAGTGTTAATGAGGTAAGGGAAAAAATAAATGATATTCATGCAAGAAATGCAGAAAGAACAAGGGCTGATTTAACGGAAGAGGAATATATTGCCCGTGAAATTATTAATGAAAAAACGAATGAAATACGGGTTGTTGCCTCAGATCAGTTCTTCTCAATTGCAGATATGCTTGCGGATCTGGCAAAGGAATTTGATGAGGCAGAGCATTTTGATAATATAGCTGCGGGCAGAATCAGAAGACTGCTTGGAGAATATGAAATTTATCCCAGAAACATTTCTGTAATTGAGGATAAATTCGGCAGAATGAGAATAGAGATTATGACAAACGGCAGAGAAACTGCCATTTCCAAAGCAGAAATTCAAAAGGAAATTTCAAAGATATGCAGCCGTTATTTTGAAAAAGGGAGAGTAACGCATTTTCGTGATGACTCAATGATAACCTTTGCGGAAAGACCGAATTATACCTTTGAAATAGGTTTTGCACAGCACAGTGCTGAGGGAAAGCTTTGCGGTGATACCATAAAAATGGTTAATGACGGCAAGGGCCACAGCATTCTGATTATCAGTGACGGTATGGGCAAGGGCGGCAGAGCAGCGCTTGACGGTGCGATGGGAGCAGGTCTGCTTTCAAAGCTGCTTTGTGCAGGATTTGGGTTTGACAGTGCACTTAAGGTTGTGAATTCGGCACTGCTTGTCAAATCAAATGAAGAGAGCCTTGCCACCATAGACTGTGCATCCGTTGATTTGTTTACAGGCAGGGTTGATCTTTATAAGGCGGGAGCACCTGCAACATATATTGTTAAGGGCAGCAAGGTTACAAAATGTGAACTTACGTCAATGCCTGCCGGTATTCTGAGAGGAATAGAATTTGCCAAACGCACAGCAGTTTTAAGCAGCGGAAATCTTATTGTTATGACAAGTGACGGCATAACGGAAATAGGCGGTGAATGGCTGCCTGCAATGCTTAGGGGCTTTGAGGATATGCCGCCGCAGGAGATTGCGGACACTGTTTTAAGAGAGGCCCTTAATATTGCACAGGGGCAAAAGGAAGATGATATGAGCATTATTGTTGCCAGACTTAAATAGCTTTTTGTAAAGGAGATTTTATTATGTGCGGTATAATCGGATATATCGGAAGAAGTGAAGCAACAGGAATTCTTATAAAGGGATTAAAGGATCTTGAATACAGAGGATATGACAGCGGCGGAATAGCCGTTCTGAATAAAAACAAGCTTAATGTTATTAAGGCAAAGGGTGAAATCAGATTTCTTGAAGAAAAGCTTAACGGTAAAACACTTTATGGCAGTCTTGGAATAGGACATACACGCTGGGCAACACACGGCAAAGCGAATGAGGTTAATGCACATCCGCATTGCAGCAGGCATTTTGCAGTTGTTCACAACGGCATTATTGAAAATTACAAGGAAATAAAGGAAAGTCTTTCAATGAACGGAATAGCCTTTGAAAGTGAAACGGACACAGAGGTTGTTCCAAAACTTTTAGAGCTTAATTATAATGGTGATGTGCTGGAAGCAATCAGAAAAACGGTTAAGCTGCTTGAAGGCTCTTATGCACTCGGGATTGTATGCACGGATGATGAAAATACACTGTACTGCACCAAAAAGGGCTCGCCGCTTATTATAGGTATCGGAAGTGAAGAAAATTTTATTGCATCCGATATTAACCCTTTGCTGCATTATACAAAGAATGCAGTTTATCTTGAGGACTATGAAACCGCAAAAATAACATCAGATGAAGTCACAGTTTATGACAGGAATTTTGCAGAAACCGAAAAAGAAATTAAAACCATTCAGCTGAATAAAAGTGCTGCTGATAAGGGTGATTTTCCTCACTTTATGCTTAAGGAAATTTATGAGGAGCCAAAGGTTGTTAAAAATACACTTAATGCTGTTACAACAGAAGGTGAAGTGATTTTTGGCAATATGCCGTTCACAGCAGAGGATTTTAAGGCGCTCAGCAGAATTTATATAGTTGGATGCGGTTCGGCTTACCACGTTGGGCTTATTGCAAAATATAATTTTGAGAAGGTTGCAAAAATTCCTGCGTTTGCCGAATATGCAGGTGAATTCAGATATGCAGAGCCTGTAATTGATGAAAACTGCCTTGTTATAATTATAAGCCAAAGCGGAGAAACGGCAGACAGTCTTGCAGCACTTAAGCAGGCACGTGAAATGGGCGCTAAAACAATAAGCATTGTTAATGTTCCCGAAAGCTCAATTGCCAAAATGAGCCACTATAATATTTTAACTCTTGCAGGTGCTGAAATTGCCGTTGCCACAACAAAGGCTTTTTCTTGTCAGCTTGCGGCACTGAATATGCTTTGCCTTTATATTGCACGCAGACGTGAAGCCTGTACGGAGGTTTTCAGCGAAATAGCAGTTAATATGAGCCATCTTCTTCCTAAAAAAATTGAAAAGGTACTTGGAAAGGAAGATGAATTAAAAGCACTTTCAAAAACAATTAAGGACATGGATAAATGCTTTTTCCTTGGAAGAAATGTTGACTTCGGTGTTTCTCTGGAGGGTGCACTGAAGCTAAAGGAAATCAGCTATATTGATTGCGTAGGTTATCCTGCAAGCGAGCTTAAGCACGGAACGATAAGCCTGATTGAAAAGGATACGGTTTGCTTCGGGCTTATCAGCAATAAGGAATTGCTGCCGAAAACAGTTTCAAATCTTATAGAGGTCATTGCAAGAGGTGCAAAGGTTATTGTTTTTGCCCCTGAAAGTCTTAAAGCAGATCTGCCTCAGTTTGAAACGGTTATAACCTATCCCGATTCAATTCCGTTTTTAACACCATCCATAGAGGTTATACCGCTTCAGCTTCTTGCCTATCATGTTGCAAACGAAAGAGGACTGCCTATCGACAAGCCACGTAACCTTGCAAAATCCGTAACGGTTGAGTGAATATTAATTTATCAATATGAATCTGACCCGCTCGCCGCAGGGCAGAACTTTGCTGGTCTTAACGTTGATAACGATAAAGAAAAGGCTCCCATATGGGAGCCTTTAATATTAATACTTTTTAAGCTGATCTTCATCAAAGGTTTCAAGGAATTCATCGTATGTTCCTTTGTGATCTACAATCTTATCGCCTGAAATTTCAATGATTCTGTCTGCAATAGTCTGAATGAACTGATGGTCATGCGAGGTGAAAAGAACGGTTTCGGGATAACGGATAAGGCCGTTGTTAAGTGCTGTGATGGATTCAAGATCAAGGTGGTTGGTAGGCTCATCAAGAATAAGCACATTTGCACCGCTGAGCATCATTTTGCAGAGCATACAGCGAACACGCTCGCCGCCCGAAAGCACGTTGGACATTTTGAGTGCATCATCACCGCTGAAAAGCATTCTGCCAAGCCAGCTTCTGATGTCTGTTTCAAGTGTCTGTGTTGTGTACTGACGAAGCCAGTCTATAAGATTAAGGTTGACACCGTCAAAATATTCGCTGTTATCGCTTGGGAAATAGCTCTGGGATGTTGTTACGCCCCATTTGAATTCACCCTCATCCGGTTCCATTTCACCCATAATAATTTTGAAGAGAGTTGTTTTTGCAACAACATCTGAGCCAACGAAGGCAACCTTTTCTCTTGGGTGGATAACAAATGAAATATCATCAAGTACCTTTCTGTCACCAATAGTTTTGGAAAGGTGATCAACACGAAGCAAATCATTGCCGCATTCTCTGTCCGGCTTAAAATCAACATACGGGAAACGTCTTGAGGAAACAGGCATTTCAATCATTTCAAGGGCATCAAGCTGCTTTTTACGGCTTGTTGCCTGCTTTGATTTGGAAGCGTTTGCACTGAAGCGCTGTATAAATTCCTGAAGTTCTTTAATCTTCTGCTCATTCTTCTTATTCTGATCTCTCTGCTGACGCTGACGCATCTGTGTATACTCATACCAGAAATCGTAGTTTCCGACATACATCTGAATTTTGCCGAAATCAACATCACAGATATGTGTGCATACCTTGTTTAAGAAGTGGCGGTCATGAGAAACAACAATAACCGTGTTTTC
>CAJTMQ010000003.1:20212-59676 GCA_910577215.1 uncultured Eubacterium sp.
AAGCAAAAAGTTTTCAAGCCAGCGTATTGCCGATAAATCAAGATGGTTTGTAGGCTCGTCAAGCAGCAATACATCAGGGTTTCCGAAAAGTGCTTTTGCAAGCAAAACCTTAACCTTTAAATCTGAAGGAAGTTCTGCCATTTTAAGATAATGGTATTCATCTGTTACACCTAATTTATTGAGCATAAATTCAGCATCCGATTCGGCATTCCAGCCGTCTAAATCAGCAAATTCAGCTTCAAGCTCGCCTGCTTTAATACCGTCCTCCTCGCTGAAATCGGGTTTTGCATAAAGAGCATCCTTTTCCTCCATAATTTCAATAAGGCGCGGATTGCCCATAAGCACGGTTCTTACAACCTCATAATCGTCATATTTGAAGTGGTCCTGCTCTAAAACGGAAAGCCTTTCGCCGGGTGTCATAAAAACATCACCCTTCTGAGGCTCAAGATCACCGCTTAAAACCTTTAAAAAGGTTGATTTGCCGGCACCGTTTGCACCAATAATACCGTAACAGTTACCGGGTGAGAATATAACATTTACCCTTTCAAATAAAGCCTTGCCGCCAAACTGCACTGTAACATTATTTGCCTGAATCATAATTGTTCCTCCGTTAAAAATATGGCTATATTCTACTACACTTATATTTTAAATACAAGTATAATTTAGTTTATTATATTATTTTTGTTGATTTTATAGTTTGCAGATTGTATAATAAATATAACTATGCTTATACAAAATGTGATAATATACGCATTTTTGGCTGAAAGCAAAAAATCAAGGAGAGAATATGGATATTAAAATTTCACCGTCAATGCTTGCATCTGATTTTGCAAATCTTGAAGCAGAGCTGAAAAAATGTGAAACTGCCGGAGCAGAGCTGATACATCTTGATGTTATGGACGGTCATTTTGTGCCGAATATTACAATCGGTGCACCTGTTATAAAAGCGCTGAAGGCTGTTTGCAGTGTTCCGTTTGATGTTCACCTTATGATTTCGGAGCCGCTTAAATATATAGAGGATTTTGCAGACGCGGGTGCTGATATAATAACATTTCACGCAGAATGCAGCAGTGATGTCGGTGAAACAATAGATAAAATCCTCTCCTGCGGCTGCAAGGCTGCACTTGCCGTTAAACCGGGTACTGCCATTGATGCGGTTTATCCTTATGCTGATAAGCTTTCAATGGTGCTTGTTATGACTGTTGAACCGGGCTTCGGCGGTCAGAGCTTTATGGAAGATATGATGCCTAAAATTGAGAAGCTCAGAGCAGAATATCCTGATATTGATATTCAGGTGGACGGCGGAATTAATGCCGAAACAATAAAAACCTGTGCAAAAGCAGGTGCAAATGTATTTGTTGCAGGTTCTGCAGTTTTTAAAAGTGAGAATCCTGCGGCAACAATTTCATTATTAAAAAAGAATGCTGGTAACAAATGAAAAAAAGAAAACGCTTTTACAAAAATGTAAAGCGAAATCAGACCTGGACTGAGGAGATTCAGGGCAGAGAGATTGATTTTGCCGATAAATATGCATCAGACGGTACGTATTCGGATAAATTTGATTATCTTCGTCCTAAGGAAAAGCCTAAGTTCAAAAAGAAAAAGCTTCGTAAAAAAATAAAGAAGCTGCTGAAACGGCTTGCTGCTATAGTGGTTTGCCTTGCTGTTTTAGGTGTTGGTTACACGGCTATGGACGTTTATATGCTGCGCCACAGAATGCCTGACATCAATGCAACAGAAAATGATACTTCGCAGAATACCTTCAGCCAGATTTCGCTTAATCTTAAATCAGAATATATTGAAAGCGTCTCGCTGGACGGTTCAGTCATGCTTGATGCTGTTATTTCCGATGCTGAAGCATACGGGTATAACAGCGTAACCTTTGATATAAAGAGAAGCGAAGGCTCGGTTGGTTATAAAAGTGCACTTGTAAATGTAGATGCTTATGGTGCTGTGGCTTTTCCTGCATCAAATCTGAAAGCATCAACGGAAAAATTGACGCAAAACAATATTCTTCCCGTAGGAATTGTTTACTGTTATCTTGATAATCTTGTTCCTGCAGCAGACAGCTCAATGGCTGTCTTAAACAGCAACGGTGTGCTTTACAGAGATTCAAGAGATAATACCTATCTTAATCCGGATTCGGATGATGCATACAGGTATATTAAGGATATTATTTCCGAAGCATATGAAATGGGTATAACCGTATTTGTTCTGTGCGGGGTGGATATGCCGAGTGATATACGCGCAGATTATAATGATGGCTTTGATACCCTTTCTCAGCGCCTTTATAATGATATCGGAACAGATATGAAGCTTGTTGAAGCTGTTGGTGTCAGCCTCGGCAAGGATGCTGCCGAAAAGGACAGCAATGAGGTTTCGGAAAAAATCACCAATGATTTAAGCAGCGGTCAGGTGTATTATATTACAACATCTGCCGATAAATATATGATAAAAGAAAAATTGGAGGAGAGCGGAATATCAAGCTATATTCTTGCGGATTAGTCGGATGAAAAGAGTTTTTTCCATGCTTTTGGCTGCAGTGGCTGCAATGTGCGGCATTTTGGGCACATTAATTGCATATGGTGCTTCGGAGCCGCAGCTTGTTCCGTTGACAAGTGTTCCGTATCTTGAAACAATAGCTTTCAACAATGCGGAAATAGACGGCGGATTTCAGAAAAATAAAACACTTTATACCATAACACTTGATGAGTCTTCGGTAAGTCCTACTCTTAAAAGTTATGATATAAACGGAGATGCAGATATTTTTGTTACATATAATTATGACGGTTTGAATCATCAGACAGGTGTAATTGTAACACTTGCATTTGAAAGCGGTAGTGTTATCTATACCTTTAACTACAGTAATGTTATGGAATTTTCGGTTTCTAATAATGCCAATTTGTCTGCACTTGCCTGTGAATATGCAGAGGTGCAGCCGGCTATAAACGCCGTTGAAACAAGCTACAAGCTTTATATTCCGTATGATCTTACTGAACTTAATATAACGCCTGTAACAGAGGATATTAATGCGCATTGCGATCCGCTGAGTATTGAGATAAATCGAGATCAGGAGCCCGAACTCAGTTTCACCGTTTCTGCTTCAGATGGCACAACAAAGAATTACAGATTCAAGGTGCGGCGTGTTGATAAATCAATGGATGAGGTTAAAGCGGAAAAAAGCAGGCCTGATTTTATTTCCTTTGTTGAGGGCGAGCTTTTTTATCAGCGCCCCGTATTTATTATATCTGCATGTGCAGTATGCGGAGGACTTTTAATCATTTTTCTGCTTGCAATAATAACTAAGAGGATAACTGTTAATCCTTATGACAGTGATGAAAAAGAATTTTATTCTCCTGCCTGAATAAGCTTTTTGCTTTAGGGAGAAACTGAAAAGGATGTGATTTTGTGGTATTTGAAGAGATGATAGAGCGCATAGATGAGCTCCACTCAACTCGCAATATAAGCGAGCTGAAAAAATATCTTAATGATATTAACCCTGCCGATATTGCTCAGCTGCTTGAGGAGTTTGAGGATGAACGAAAACGCGTGTTTTTATTCCGTCTTCTTGCCAAGGAAAATGCCGCAGACACATTTGTTGAATTTGACGGTGACACGCAGGAAAATTTAATCAGGGCCTTTTCGGATTCAGAGCTTAGAGAAGTGCTTGATGAAATTTATATTGATGATGCGGCAGATATTATTGAGGAAATGCCCGCAACAATTGTTAAACGTATTCTGAAAAACACAGATCCTGAAACACGTGAGGCAATCAATACAATTCTTAAATATCCTGAGGATTCGGCAGGCTCAATTATGACCCCTGAGTTTGTTGATTTGAAAAGGGATATGACGGTTGAGGATGCCTTTAAAAGAATCAGAAGAACAGGTCTTGATAAGGAAACAATATACACCTGTTATGTAACGGATGCTTCGCGGCATCTTATCGGTGTAACAACTGTTAAGGAACTTCTTTTAAGTGATTCTGATGATGTTATTGAGGATTTTATGGAAACAAAAGTTATTTCCATAAATACGCTTGACGATCAGGAAACGGCAACACGAACTCTTTCAAAGTATGATTTTCTTGCACTTCCTGTCGTAGATATGGAAAACAGACTTGTTGGAATTATCACGGTTGATGATGCTATTGATGTTATCCAGGAAGAGAATACAGAGGATATTCAGAAAATGGCTGCTATCACGCCTACGGATACGCCTTATCTTAAAACAGATGTTATAGATTCCTGGAAAAAACGTATTCCGTGGCTTATGCTGCTTATGATTTCCGCAACGCTTACAAGTCAGATATTAACAACCTTTGAAGATAAGCTGCTGCAGGCTTCGGTGTTAACGGCGTTTATTCCGATGCTTATGGGCACAGGAGGAAATTCAGGCGGACAGTCGAGTGCAACAATTATTCGAGCTATTTCACTTGATGAGGTAAGCTTCAAGGATATTTTTAAGGTAATGTGGAAAGAGTTCCGCATAGGTGCAATCAGCGGATTATCTCTTGCAGCGGTATGCTTTGTGAAGCTTATGCTGTTTGACAGAATTGTTCTGGGAAATGACGCCTTAACGGTTACTGTTTCAATAGTAATCAGTTTGACAATATTTGTTGAAACAATCTGTGCTAAAATTATCGGAAGCACATTGCCCATTATTGCTAAAAAGATGGGACTTGATCCGGCGGTGCTTGCAAATCCGTTTATTACAACGATTTCGGATGTTGTTTCTCTTCTTGTTTATTTTGGGTTTGCTGTTGTAATTCTTCATCTGTAATGCAAGGCTTTTGCGGATGACCTTATTCAACAAATATTAACTTAAATTTTTAGTATTTGACAATAATTTATTATCTTGTTATACTAAGCTATAAAGATAAATCTAAAGTTTGTTTGGAGGCATAAAAATGACTCAGAAAAATAAAGTACAGCTTAAAATATGCGGTGCAACATATACAATTGTTACCGAGGATGAGCCGGAATATGTTGAAAGCCTTGGTGAGCTTCTTGATTCTGAAATGAAAAGCATTACGGGTGCAAACCCAAGCCTTTCATTAATTCAGTGTGCAATTCTTGTTGCTCTTGATCAGGCAGATAACTGTAAAAAGGCAACTGCGGCAGCAGATAATCTTCGTGCGCAGATTAAAGATTACATTGAAGATGCTGCAAGATCTAAGATTGAAGTTGATGTTGAAAGAAGAGAGATAGACAGGTTAAACAGAGAACTTGAAAATCTCAGAAAGAAATTAAACGGATAATATTATTTTATGAAATTTGAAATTTTAGCTCCTGCAGGCTCGCAGGAGTCACTCATTGCCGGTGTAAGATGTGGTGCTGATGCAGTTTACCTTGGTGGTAAGGTGCTTAATGCCCGTCGTAATGCCGGCAATTTTAATGATGAGGAACTTAAAAATGCTGTGGAGTACTGCCATGCAAGAGGTGTTAAGGTTTATTTAACGCTCAACACGCTTTGCGGGGACGGTGAGCTGTCTGCCGCCTATAACCTTGTTAAACAGGCTCTTACATTCGGTGTTGATGCATTAATCGTTCAGGATTTCGGAATTGCTCAAATGATAAAAAGCTGTTTTCCCGATGCAAAGCTTCACGGTTCAACACAGATGAGTGTTATGACACCTGAGGGTGTTTCTGCATTAAAGGAAATGGGCTTTTCACGGGCGGTGCTTCCGAGGGAAATGACAGCACAGGAAATCGCCGAAATCAGAAAAAGCACGGATATGGAACTTGAAATATTTGTTCATGGTGCACTATGTATGAGTGTTTCAGGGCAGTGCTATCTCTCTGCAATGATAGGGCAGAGGAGTGGAAACAGGGGGTTGTGTGCACAGCCGTGCAGGCTTTCTTTTTCTGCCGATAACAGCCAAAGCTTTGATTTAAGCCTTAAAGATTTAAGTCTTATAAGGCAGCTTGAAGCAATTGGTAACCTTGGTGTGGTAAGCCTTAAAATAGAAGGCAGAATGAAAAGACCCGAATATATTGCAGCAGCCGTTTGTGCAGTAAAAAAAGCAATAAACGGTGATTATTCCATTAAAGATGAAATAACGCTTAAGAGTGTTTTCAGCCGAAGCGGCTTTACGCATGGGTATTTCATGAATGAAATGAATAAATCAATGTTCGGTACAAGGCAGAAAGAGGATGTTGTTGCTGCAAAGGATGTGCTTAAGGAATTGTCACATCTTTATGATAATGAAAATCCGCTTGTTCCCGTTGATATTGAATTTGAATGCGTAAATAATAAGCCTGTTAAATTAACGGCAGCAGCTCTTGGAAAAACAGTATGTGCATCAGGAGATATACCCGAAAAAGCAATCAATAAACCGATTACGCAGGATAGTCTGCGAGATAGACTTTCAAAGCTTGGCGGCACACAATTTTATGCTGATCATATTAAAATAACGCTTGATGACGGACTGATTTTGCCTGTGGCAAAAATAAATGCGCTTCGCCGGGAAGTTGTAGAGAAGCTGTCACGAGCAGAAGAAAAAAGTGTGAACTGCAAGCCTTTGCCGAAAATTTCACCGCGGATTAAAGCAGGCAAGCCGTATTTTACTGCAAAGTTTTCAGATGCGGCACAGGTTCCTGACAATCATCCTTTCAAAAGGATTTTTATTCCGATATGGTCATCAGCCGAAGATTTTATTGATAACAGAGCAGGTGTGGAAATTCCCAGAGGGCTGTTTGGAAAGGAACAGGAAATAACACAACAGCTTGAGAAGTTAAAGAAAATTGGTGTAAAAACGGCACTTTGCGGTAATATCGGTTCCTACAGATTGGCCGAAAGGCTCGGTTTTCAGGCATTTGCAGATTTTGGGCTTAATGTTTTTAACAGCATATCGGCAAGGCAGTTTAACGCACCCATACTTTCTTTTGAACTGACTGTTGATGAGGCAAACAGAATCAGTGCCGATGATACGGGTGTTGTTGCATACGGCAAGCTGCCGCTGATGCTCACAAGAAACTGTCCCGTAAAAAACAACATCGGTTGTGCACGCTGCGGCAAAAACGGCATACTTACAGACAGAAAGGGTATACAGTTTCCTGTTGTTTGTTCACCATATCCGTGTGTTGAAATATTAAACAGTGTTCCTCTTTATATGGCAGACAGAATGAAGGAAATTAAAACAGATTTTATCCATTTCTATTTTACAGATGAAAGTTTGGAAGAAATAGAAAACATCCTTTTACTTTATAAAAATGAAGCGAAAGCCGATTTTGATTATACAAGAGGGCTTTATTACAGAGGAGTGCTATAATGCTTATACTTGCATCCAAATCACCAAGAAGAAAGGAACTGTTAAGTCTTATAACCAAAGATTTTATTATAAAATCAGCGGATGTTGATGAAACGCTTCCAAAGAATATTCCACCTGATGAAGCAGTACTTTATCTTTCTGAAATTAAAGCTATTCCGTTTAGGAATAATAGAGATGTTGTTATTGGAGCAGATACCGTTGTGGCTGTAGACGGTAAAATTTTAGGCAAACCCCATGATGATAAGGATGCTTTTTCGATGCTGAAATTGCTCAGCGGAAGAGAGCATTCCGTTTATACCGGTGTAACGCTTATAAGCCCGAACGGTGAAAAATCTTTTTTTAAGGAAACAAAAGTTAAGTTTTATAAGCTTTCGGACGAAGAGATAAACCATTATATAAAAACAGGCGAATGCAGTGATAAAGCGGGAGCGTACGGTATACAGGGCTTCGGCTCATTGCTTGTTGAGGGTATAAACGGTGATTACTTTAATGTTGTCGGTTTGCCTGTTTCAGCACTTTACAGAGAGCTGCAAGACCCTGTTTTTGGTAATTTTAACAGAAATTAATATTATTCTGTTGTCTATTTCGCCGAAATTTGTAACATTTAAGTCTTGAAACAGATTGATAAAAATGTTAAAATGTATATATTAAGGGGTTATTACCCTTCCTTACAAATACTAAAGGAGGAAAGTTATGGCAGCAGATTTACATTGTCACACAAAATTAAGTGACGGCTCGGTTGGCATTGAAGATTTAATAGTTATTGCGCAAAAAAGCGGAATAGATACTATTGCCATAACAGATCACGATTGTCTTGCCGGAACGGTAAGAGGGCAGGTAATAGGTAAGCGCTATGGTGTTAATGTAATACCGGGTGTTGAACTTTCTGCGTTTGATTTCGAAGCAGGTAAAAAGGTGCATATTTTAAGTTATCTTGCAGATGCTCCGAACAGGCTTGAGTCTGTGTGCAAGCGCACATCGGTTGCAAGGAAAAGAGCAGGGCAGATAATGATGCTTAAGGTGGCAAGCCGTTTTCCGATTACATCAGATTTCATTATCAACCATGCATCAGGCTCAACTAATCTTTATAAGCAGCATATTATGCATGCACTTATGGATGCCGGTTATACTGATAAGATTTTCGGTGATTTGTATTACGCTTTGTTTGATGAGTCAAGTGAAACAAATATTCTTGCTCCAACAAAATACCCGAGTGTAGAGGAAGTTATCAACGAAATTCACGGTGCAGGCGGCATTGCGGTTTTAGCTCATCCTGTGAAATTCAATAATTTTGATGAAATTGAAAAGTATGTTGATATGGGGCTGGACGGTGTTGAGGTATGGCATCCGTCTGCAGATGAAGAAACAGTAGGTAGGCTTACGGAATTTTGCAAAAAGAAAAAGCTGCTGATGACGGGCGGCTCGGATTTCCACGGAATTTATGGCAACAAAACTGTAACCCTCGGTACTTGTTCAACTCCGCAGGAGCAGCTTGATAAGCTTATGGGCTATAAGGCAAAGAAAAAAAGAGCCGAACGCAAGGCAGAAAAAGAAGCCGCATTGAAAATGGCTGAATAAGAATCTGTTTTATCGGTTTAATTACAATAATTAATAAGAACAAAAATCCCGAAATTATTTTCGGGATTTTTTATTGACATCAATTATCAAATATATATAATGTAAATGAATAATTTATATAAAGAGGTTGATGTGATATGCACAGAAAACTTGCAAAAACGCCGCCTCTTGGGTGGAACAGCTGGGATTGCTTCGGTGCGGCAGTGAATGAAAAGCAGCTTCGTGAAAACGCAGATTATATGGCGAAGTATTTAAAGCCGTATGGCTGGGAATACATTGTTTGTGATATTCAGTGGTATGAGCCGCTGGCGAAAAGCAACGATTATAATAATTTTACCGAGCTTAATATGGATGAATTCGGCAGACTAATGCCTGCTGAGAATCGTTTTCCAAGTGCTGAAAACGGCAAGGGGTTTAAGGAAATTGCGGATTACTGCCACAGCCTTGGGCTGAAGTTCGGTATACATATTATGCGCGGTGTGCCGCGTGGGGCGGTTCATGCAAATCTGCCGATTAAAAACAGCAAAAGCACCTGCCGGGATATAGCACATCATTTCTCCGTCTGCTCCTGGAATACGGATATGTATGGCTGCAGAGGAACGCAGGCTGCACAGGAATATTACAATTCAATCTTTGAGCTTTATGCCGAATGGGGCGTTGATTTCATAAAGTGCGATGATATATGTGTTACGGAATTCCGAAAGTGGGATAATCCGTATTCGGCAGATTATGAAATTGAAATGATCCGTAAGGCTATGGATAACTGCGGCAGGGATATGGTTCTATCTCTTTCTCCCGGGCCGGCAGGAATTGAAAATGCACAGCACCTTGCCCAAAATGCAAATATGTGGCGTATGACAGGTGATTTCTGGGATCAGTGGGATAAGCTGCATGATATGTTTGACCGCTGCTATGCATGGCAGTCCTATGTAGGAAACGGCTGCTGGCCTGATTGCGATATGCTTCCGCTCGGCAGGCTTGCAAAGAATGCTTCGTGCCACGGCGATGCAAACAGATACACCAATTTTACAAAACCTGAGCAGGTAACGATGATGACACTTTGGGGCATTTTCAGAAGTCCGCTGATGATGGGCGGCAATATGCCTGAAAATGATGAATGGACGATTTCGCTTTTAACAAATGAGGAATATATGAATATGCACCGTTCATCTTATGGTGCAAGCCAGCTTTACAGAAATGAAAAGAACGGAAGGGGCACGGTTATCTGGCAGTCAAACGGTAAAAAGTGCAAATATATTGCCGCATTTAATACGGATGATAACAAGAGAAAGATAACGGTTGATTTAAAAACAATTCTTATGCCTGATACGGAGTATAATGCTTATGATATATGGGCAAAGGAAAAAGCAGGGATATTTAAAAACAGTATAAAAGCAGAGGTTGAGCCGCATGGGGCAAAGCTGTTTAAAATTATGAATAAATAAAATTAAGCCTTCCCGCAAGGGAAGGCTTTTTCTATGCAGTATTTAATTTTTTTGTGGGTAAAATGATGGATCTTTTTTTAGCTTTGCATTAACAATAATGAACATAATTGCGGCTAAAACAATACAGGTAAGATCTGCTACCGGTTGTGCATAAACAATGCCGTCAAAGCCAACGAGTTTGCTCATCAGGATAAGCAACGGAAGGAATACCAGTCCCTGCCTGCCAAGAGAAAGCACAAGGCTTGGTATGGATTTTCCCATTCCCTGAAAAGCAAAGTTATAGATAAATAACACACCAATAAACGGACCGGCTACCATTAAGCCTCGAAGAATTTTAACTCCGTAATTGGTTACATCAGGATCATGCTCTCCGTTGAAAATGTTTATGATTTGTGTTGTGAAAATGAAATAAACAATCGTTAAAACTGTGCCTAATATCATAGTACACATCATTGTGAATTTCATTGCCTTTTTAAGCCTTTGCATATTTCTTGAACCATAGGAATAACCAATCAGTGGCTGAATGCCAATACCGATTCCCATCTGGACAAATACAATAAGCATATTAACCTTCATAGCAATACCGAGAGCGGCAACGGCAGCCTCGCCGTAGCCCTTCATAAAATTGTTCAGAATAATGTTTGAAAGGCTCATTAAAATATTGTTTATTGCAGCAGGAATTCCTACAGGAATAACATTTCTTGCAATGCCCTCTCTTATGGTAAAGCGTGCAGGATTGCAGGATAGGTTTGAATTGCCTTTCATTAAATAAACAGCATAGTAAATAACGGATGCAATATTGCCTATAACAGTTGCAATTGCAGCACCGCCTACACCCATATTCAATGTTAAAATCATAATGGGGTCAAGAATGATATTGGTTATTGTGCCTATCATCATACCTATCATAGATTCCTTTGCCGCACCTTCACCACGAACAAGGTTGCTGGCTGTTATGGAGGTAACAATCATAGGACCGCCGATTGCAATGTATTTCAGATAATCATAAGCGTAGCCGTAAACAACATCACTTGTTGAACCGAGAGCTGCAATTAAAGGCTTTACAAATATAAGTATGAGTGCAAGCAGAATTATGCCTGCCAAAATTGAAGAGAAAATTGAAAAAGAGCTGATTTTTTTAACCTTGTCTTTTTTTCCTTCGCCCATAGAGCGTGAAATATAGGCTGAGCCGCCTACACCGAAAATGTTTCCGAAAGCAACAAAGAAAAGAAAAACCGGCATTGTAAGTGAAACTGCGGCAGTTGCATTGGTGTCCTTCATAAGGCTTACAAAATAAGTATCTGCCATATTATAAATTACGTTAACAATGCTTGAAAGAACAGATGGTATTGCCAGTGCCGCAACGGCTTTCGGTATGGGGTATGAAGAAAATATTTCTTCTCTTTTTTCTTTGGATGCCATATATTTATCCTCCTTTTTGATTTTGTTTTTTATATAAGCTCTGAGAGCTTGGCAAATTCCTCTAAAGTAAAGTTTTCTGCACGTGATTTTTCATTTTTGCCTATTGTGTTCAGTGCAGACAGTACCTGATTTTTTGAAATCCCAAGGCCATTTGAAAGGCAGTTCAAAGCGGTTTTTCTTCTCTGAGCAAATGCCGCCTTAACCACTGTAAAGAAATGCCTTTCATCTTTTACATCAATAGGCGGTTTATCTCTGAGCGTAAGCTTCATAACAGCACTGTCTACCTTAGGCGCAGGGTGAAAGCAGTTTTTCGGAACTTCAAAAAGCATTTCGGCATCTGCATAGTAGTTAACGGCAACCGTAACAGCACCTGAATTTCTTGAGCCTATTTCGGCACAGAAGCGTTCTGCTGCTTCCTTTTGCACCATAACCACGATTTCTTCTATGGGCAGTTTGCTTTCAAGAAGAGTCATTATAACGGGGGAGGTTATATAGTAAGGTAAATTTGCACATACTTTAACCGAGCTCATATCGCTGAATTTTTCTGCAATAAGTGCATTTAAATCAAGCTTTAAAGCATCACCCTCAATGATTTCAAGGTTGCTGAACTCTGAAAGTGTTTCATCCAGCACGGGGAAAAGCCTTTTATCAAGCTCAATTGCAATAACTTTGCCCGCAACCCGGCAAAGCTCTTTTGTAAGCACACCGATACCCGGGCCTATTTCAATAACACCCGTTTTATCGTTTGCAGCAAGATGGCTTGCCATCTCAGGGCACACCTCTGAATCTATAATAAAGTTCTGGCCAAGTGCTTTTGAAAAAGTAAAGCCGTGAGAGGTTAATATTCTGTTTATTGTGTTAAAGTCATATAAATTCATAGATATACCTCAATTCAAACGGCTATTCTAACATAGTATTGTAAATTTTGCAATATGGGTATTGACAAAAATAAAGATGTATGTATAATGATTGTTAGTCGCCTAAACTTAGTCGGCTAATTTATAAAAGGATTGCGGTTATGGATTTTAAACATCATAAGTGCCCCCCTCATATGCATAAGGATATGATTGGTCCGAGGGTTAATTATCTTTCAAAGCTTATGCATATGGAGTTTAACAGGGCAATTGCGAATCAGGGGCTTTTTTCAGGCCAGCATGATATAGTTTTTGCACTTTTGGGAAATGAGGGAATAACGCTCAGTGCTCTTGCGAAAATGCTTGACATTTCGGCGGCAACTGTAAGTGTATCCATTAAAAGAATGGAAAAATCCGGGTTTATCATTAAAAGGCAGGATGATAATGATACCCGAATCACACGGCTTTATTTAACCGAAAAGGCTAAAAAAGCACCTGAAAATATTAAAAGAGAAATGGATTCTCTTGAAGCCGTTATAAAAGACGGTATGACAGATGTTCAGGCAAAAGAGCTTGCCCGGCTTCTGGAAACCGCTATTCAGAATATGTTAAGAAGAGGTGATAATGAATGATTAAAAAACTTGCAAAATATATGAAAGGTCTGTGGGGGCTTGCTCTTATCAGTGCTTTGGGTATGATTATCGAAGCAGTATGTGAGCTGGCATTGCCGACCTTTGCCAACAATGTTTATGAAATGGTAAGCAATGCGGCAGAGCCTGACGGTGTTAAGGCAACTGTTATAAAAATGGGATTGTTTATGTTTTTCCTTGCAGTTTTGGGTCTTTGCGGGGGCTTGGCAACGATGAAAACATCATCTGTGGCAAGCCAAAAATTTTCATACAGATTGAGAAAGGATTTGTATGAAAAAACCAGTGAATTTTCATTTAAAAATATAGATCAGTTTTCTACAGCATCCCTTACAACAAGAATGACAAATGATGTTACCATGCTTCAGAACACGGTTATGATGTGTCTTAGAATGCTTGTCCGTGCACCTGCGCTTCTGGTTGTTTCGGCAGTGTTTGCCTTTTCAATTAATGCGAAGGTTTCGCTTATTCTTGTATTTATGCTTCCTGTCATTCTGATTGTTGTGGCCGTTATACTGAAATTCGGCTTTCCGATGTTCCAGAAAATGCAGAAAAAAATTGACAATGTAAACAGAGTTGTGCAGGAAAATCTTATAGGTATAAGAGTTGTTAAAGCATTCGTGAGAGAGGAAAGGGAAAAAGATAAATTCAACACAGCGTCTGATGATCTTGCAAAGCAGGGCTCCAAGGCAGCAGGTATGGTTGTTACCGTTATGCCGCTGCTGATGCTTGTTTTGAATGTTGTTATTGTTTATATCTATTACCACGGTGCAAAGGATGCTGCTGCAGGAGCAATGGATGTAGGGCAGATTTCTGTTCTTTCATCATATATCATTCAGGTGTTAATGAATATTATGATGGTTTCCATGTTCCTTTTGCAGCTTACAAGAGCAAAGGCGTGCGGAGACCGTGTGGTTGAAGTGCTTAATACGGATATTGATATTAAAAATTGTGAGAAACCGTATATTCCGTCAACAGAAGCTAAAAAGGGAAAGGTTGAATTCAAGGATGTTTCCTTTAAATATTCCGTTGATACCTCCGGTGATAATATACTTGATCATATTACATTTACAGCCAATCCCGGTGAAATCATAGGTATTGTAGGCGGAACAGGCTGCGGAAAGTCAAGTCTTGTGAACCTCATTCCGCGTCTTTATGATGTAACTGAGGGCAGTGTTTTAATTGATGGTATTAATGTAAAAGATTATGATATAACATCACTTCGTGATATGATTGGCGTTGTACTTCAAAAAAATGTACTTTTCACAGGAACAATCAAGGATAATATCCGTTGGGGAAAGCAGGATGCAACAGATGAAGAAATTGTTGCCGCCTGCAAAGCAGCACAGGCACATGATTTCATTATGAATCAGCCTGACGGATATGATACTTTTCTTGCTCAGGGAGGTCTTAACCTTTCAGGCGGTCAGAAGCAGAGGCTATGTATCGCAAGAGCTATGATAAAAAATCCTAAAATTCTTATTCTTGATGATTCAACAAGTGCGGTTGATACTGCAACAGAAGCAAAAATCAGAGAAAGCTTTTACAGTGATCTTAAAGAAACAACAATATTTATTATTGCTCAGCGAATTTCATCTGTGCAGGAGGCTGATAAAATCCTTGTTATTGATGACGGTCAGATTAAAGGTATAGGAACACATGAGGAACTGATGGAATCAAATGAGATTTATCAGGAAATATGCAACACACAGAAAAAGGGGGTGCTTGAATAATGCCGCCTATGGGACCTTCCGGAAGAAATCCCGGAAATCAGAAACCGAAAAACACAAAGAAAACCTTATCACATATTATTAAATATATCGGAAGAAGCAAACTGCTTTTGCTTATTGTTTTAATTGCACTTATCTGCAGCACGCTTTGTTCAACAGGGGCATCTTACTGGCTCAAGCCGATTCTTGATGATATTGCTTCATCTATTAAGGCGGGAGATTTTGCAACAGCGGGTATCAAGCAGCTTGTGATCAACCTTGTTATAGTATCCGTATTTTATATCGGTGCTGCATTATTTACCTTTATTCAGTCTAAAATTATGGTGTCTGTTGCATACAAAACAACAAATATTATAAGAAAAGATTTGTTTAACCATTTGCAGACTCTGCCGCTCAGATATTTTGACAGTAAAACGCACGGTGAAATTATGAGCCGTTTTACAAATGATGTTGATAATATTCAGCTGATGCTTGAACAAACCATTGTGCAGTTTGTTTCATCTGTTTTTTCATTTGTAAGTATTGTTGCCATGATGATAGTACTTGAATGGCAATTATTTATAGTAGCCTTTGTTTTCCTTATTATAATGGTTATAAATTCAATAAATATTGCAAAGCATACAAAAAAGTACTTTAATGCTCAGCAGGAAGCACTTGGGGCTATGAACGGAAATATTGAGGAAACAATTGAAGGAATGAAGGTTGTTAAAGTATTCAATCATGAAGCACAGGCTATTGAAGATTTTGATAATCTCAACTCAAAATTCCGCAAGGTCGCTACAAATGCAAACTTTTATTCGGGCATTATGGGTCCTTGCTCAACCGGTATAAACAATGCACTGTATGCAACCATAACTCTTGTAGGCGGAATACTTGTATTAACAAGTTCCCTTGGAATAGGAACCTTCTTTACCTTTCTCAGCTATGCCAAGCAATTCAGGCAGCCTATTGATCAGGTTATGAACCAGATGAACAATATTTTCTCCGCTCTTGCAGGCGCTGAGCGTGTGTTTGAAGTTATGGGTATGGAGTCTGAGGTTGATGATGGCACAGTAACACTTGAAGAAAAGTTTGAAAACGATGAAAGAAAATGGTTTTGGAATGATAACGGTGTGCTTACTCCTGTGGAGGGCAATGTTATCTTTGAAAATGTTACCTTCGGTTATGTTCCGGAAAAAACGGTTCTTAAAAATATAAGTCTTTATGCTAAGCCCGGTCAGAAAATTGCATTTGTAGGCTCAACGGGTGCAGGGAAAACAACAATTACGAACCTTATTAACCGCTTTTACGATATTCAGGAGGGTGTTATCACCTATGACGGAATAGATATTAAGCGTATTAAAAAGGATGATTTGAGAAAATCGCTTTCAATTGTTCTTCAGGATACACATTTGTTTACAGGCACGGTTATGGATAATATCCGCTACGGCAGGCTCGATGCAACAGATGAGGAGTGTATTGAAGCGGCAAAGCTTGCATCTGCACACAGCTTTATCAGACGTCTGCCAGAGGGTTATAATACGGTGATATCAGGTGACGGAGAGAATCTTTCACAGGGTCAGAGGCAGCTTCTTGCAATTGCAAGAGCCGCAGCAGCAAAGCCCGCAGTGCTTATTCTTGATGAAGCAACCTCATCTGTTGATACAAGAACAGAGCTTCATATTGAGCACGGTATGGATAGGCTTATGGTGGGCAGAACGGTATTTGTTATTGCTCACAGACTTTCAACAGTAAGAAATTCAGATGCAATTATGGTGCTTGAGTACGGCGAAATTCTTGAAAGAGGAAATCATGAGGTGCTGCTTGAACTTAAAGGAAGATATTATGAGCTTTGCACAGGTAAGGCAAAGCTTGCATAGCTTCGGAGAAAGAAATGACTGTAAATTCAAATAAAAAAGCATTTAAAAATACAGTAATAATTGTTTTAATTATCGTGTTTATTTCGGCGGCGGTGTATTTTGCATATAATTTTTACAACAGTTCCGCTGCCAAAAATGAGTATAACAATATAAGCACATTGCCGGCTTCATCATCTGAAGCGGAAATGCTTGCATATAATCCAATTGATTTTGCATCCCTGCAGCAGGGTAATGATGAGGTATATGCATGGATTAAAATAGACGGTACAAATATTAATTATCCTATTGCTCAGAGCAGTACGGATGATACATTCTATTTAACGCACAGTTCGGTTGATAAATCATATATTTCAAGCGGTGCAATTTATACCGAAAAATATAATTCAAAGGATTTTTCAGATCGTGTAACGCTTGTATATGGTCATAACGGATATGGGGATACAATGTTTACAACTCTTCATAACTTTGAAGACGAGGTATTTTTTAACAATAACGGATATTTTAATGTGTATCTTCCCCAAAGAAAGCTAACCTATCAGGTTGTATCCTCCTTTAAGTATGATGACAGGCATATTATGGCTTCGTTTGATTTCAACAATGATGCCGTGTTTACGGATTTTTGTAAAATGATAGCAAATCCGCAGTCTGTTGCTCAGAATGTAAGGGATGAGCTTGATACAAAGCTTGATGAAAACAGCAGAATATTGGTGCTTTCAACCTGTATATCAGGTGATAAATCAAGTCGGTATCTTGTATGTGCGGTTTTGCTCAGTGATGAATTAACAAATTAACAGTTTGCAGGGAGGGATTGTTTACCCTCCCTCTTTTTTTGACTTTTTCTATTGCAGTATTACAGGTTTAATGTTAAAATAGTTCATAGCATAATTTGAAAAAGGAGTTTAATTATGGATAACAAGCTTAAAAAGGAGCTTCAGATTCTTGCAACCCAAATTCGCTTGGGAATTATTGAAGGTACCTATAATGCAAAGGCAGGTCATCCCGGCGGAAGTCTTTCCGCGGCAGATATTCTTGCATATTTGTACGGCAAAGAAATGAAATTTGATGCCAAAAATCCAAAAATGGGAAACCGTGACCGCTTTGTTCTTTCAAAAGGACATGCTGCACCTGCACTTTACAGTGCACTTGCATATTCAGGCTTTTTCCCTGTTGAGGATTTAAAAACACTTCGCCATATAGGTTCATATCTTCAGGGTCATCCTAATATGAACACTGTTCCGGGCGTTGATATGAGCACAGGCTCGTTAGGTCAGGGCATCAGTGCAGCATGCGGAATGGCAAAGGGTGCAAAATATATAGGAAATAATGACATCAGAGTTTATACTATGCTTGGTGACGGTGAAATTGAAGAGGGTCAGGTATGGGAAGCAATGATGTTTGCATCTCAGTATAATCTTGATAATCTTTGTGTTATTATTGACTCAAACGGCTTGCAGATAGACGGAAGCTGTGATGAGGTTATGAGTGCAGAGCCAATTGATGAAAAGGCAAAGGCATTCGGATTTGATTATGCTGTTATTGATGGCAATGATCTTGATGAAATTGAAGCCGCATTTGAAAAGTTCCACCAGAGCACAAAGCCTTTTGCAATTATTATGAAAACCGTTAAGGGCAAGGGTGTTTCCTATATGGAAAATGAAGTAGGCTGGCACGGTAAAGCCCCTAATGAACAGGAATATAAAACAGCAATGGCAGAGCTTAATGCAAAGCTTGCAGAGTTAAAGGAGGCATAAGAATGAGCGAAGTAAAATGTGTTGCTACCCGTGACAGCTACGGCACAGCTTTAAAGGAGCTTGCGGCTGAGGGTGCAGATAATCTTGTTGTTCTTGATGCTGACTTATCGGCAGCAACAAAAACAGGAATATTTAAAAAGGAATATCCGAACCGCCATATCAATTGCGGTATTGCAGAGGCAAATATGGTTTGCGTTGCAGCAGGCTTAAGCACAATGGGTCTTGTTCCGTTTGCGTCAAGCTTTGCAATGTTTGCAGCAGGCAGAGCCTTTGAGCAGATAAGAAATTCAATCGGCTATCCGCACCTTAATGTTAAAATCGGTGCAACTCACGCAGGTATTTCCGTTGGTGAGGATGGCGCATCTCACCAGTGCTGTGAGGATTTTGCTCTTATGCGTGCAATTCCGGGTATGGTTGTTATCTGCCCTGCAGATGATGTTGAAGCAAAGCAGGCTGTTAAGGCAGCTTATAAATATGAGGGTCCTGTTTACCTCAGATTCGGAAGACTTGCTGTTCCTGTTTTCCACGATGAAAGCTATAAGTTTGAAATCGGAAAGGGCGAGGTTGTTAAAGAGGGTACGGATGTAACAATCATTGCAAACGGTCTTATGGTTGCGGAAGCAATTGAAGCAGGAAAGGCGCTTGAGGCTGATGGTATTAACGCAGAGATAATCAATATTGCAACAATCAAGCCGCTTGATGAAGAGCTTGTTGTGGCATCTGCAAAGAAAACAGGCAAGGTAATTACTGTTGAAGAGCATAGCATTATCGGCGGACTTGGCGAAGCAGTATGCTCCTGTCTTTCCGAAAAATGCCCGACTCCTGTTAAGAGAATCGGGGTTAATGATGAATTCGGTCACAGCGGTCCTGCAAAGGATTTGTTAAAGCAGTTTGGCTTAAGTGCTGAAAATATTGTTAAGGTTACAAAGGAATTTGTAAAATAATTGAATTGAAATGCAGAGGATATTTCATTAATCTGAAGTATTCTCTGTTTTACTATAGGAAATAATAAAAATGAGCATTTCACTAATTGCAGTTGATATTGACGGAACGTTGCTTAACGGCAATTCAGAGCTGAGTATCGAAAATCTTGAAGCAATAAAGCGTTTGAGCAAAAGGGGTATAATGACGGTTCCCGTTACGGGGCGCACATATAATGAAATTCCGCAGACTTTAAGAAGCTGTGAGGACATACAATACTTTGTTTATTCAAATGGTTCGGGCATATATGAAAAGGGCAGAGGAACAGTTTATTCCTCAATCGTGCCTGCTGAAACCGCAAAGGAAATTTTTTTGCTGCTGAATTCCTATGAAACCTACATAGAGATTTACAGCGGCGGTTACCCATGGGCTGATGTAAAGAAAATAAATGAAGAATGCTTTGATTATTACAGAATTAATCCAAAATTCAGAAAGGTTATTTACCGAAGCAGAAAGCCTGTTGAAGATTTCTATTCTGATATTGAACGCGGCAGGCTTCAGCCTGAGCTTTTTGATGTTTTTTTCAGGCATATGGGGGAAAGAGCAGAATGCAATGAAAAGCTGAAAGTGCGTTTTCCCTATGAAGAGGTTGTAAGCTCAATGGGGAACAACCTTGAGATAATGAATAAAGGCACGGATAAAGGTACAGGGCTGTTAAGATTATGCAATACCATCGGAATTGATGTTAAGAAAACAATTGCGATAGGGGACAGCGGCAATGACCTGGCTATGTTCAAGGCGGCGGGTGCCTGCTATGCAGTTTCAAATGCAAGCAATGAGCTTAAAGAAATTTCTACAGAAATTATCTGCTCGAATGATGAACATGTGATTGAATATGCGGAGAAGAATTTGTTATGATAACAACTGTTTTGATTGATGTTGATAACACGCTGCTTGATTTTAACGAATGTGCAAGATCAACAATAAAAACCGCCTTTAAAAATCGGAACCTTAATTACAATGAAAATGTTTTTTCCGTTTTTAAAGAGGTTAATGATATACTGTGGTGTAAAATAGAAACGGGTGAGATTGATAAGCAGACGCTTTATCAGCTCAGGTGGAAAACTGTTTTTGAAAGGCTGGGTATATCAGCGAACGGTCCTGAATTTGAGCAGTATTTCAGAATGCTTTTTTCTGAAAGCAAGCAGCCTGTTGAGGGTGCATATGATATTCTGGAGTACCTTTCAGACAGATACGTTCTTTGCGTCGCAAGCAATGCCTCCTACCAGCAGCAGTTAAAAAGACTTAATCATGCCGATATGCTGAAATATTTTAAGCAGATTTTTAATTCAGAGAAGCTTGGTGCACCTAAACCCGAAAAGGCATTTTTTGATGCCTGCTTTGAAAGGCTTGGCAATGTGCCGAAGAATGAGGTTATTATGATAGGTGATTCGCTTTCTGCTGATATAAGCGGCGGCGTTTCCTCTGGTATAAAAACAATGTGGTTTAATTATGATAAAATTCCTGTTTCGGCTGACATTAAAGCAGATTATATTGTTCATTCCCTTGCGGAAATTAAGAATTATTTATAATGAAAGACGGCGGATATTCTCCGCCGTCTTTTTGGTGCGATGTGGTCATCGTCCCCTAAAAAGCCGCCCTCGTCAGAGAGAGGCGAAACCGCTTTGTATTTTCACTTGTTTCGTATTACCCATAAATTCATAATTTGATCTTTAATATCCTCATATGACCAAAGCTTTTCAGAGTTTTTATGGCTGTTCGGATCATTAACGCTTATTTTACCATCCTTATATCCTGTTAAAACGATAAAATGACCTGTTGAGGTAAAATCTCCCGGTCCCATGGAGCAGATTACAGGATTTCCGACCGTGAGATTTTTTACGATTCTGTTTTCATCCAGCGGTATTTCCGTAACATCAAAACCGAGCTCTATGCCGCCCTCGCTGATTAATTTCCATGAGGAGCCTTTTTCTGTTATGCCGTTAAGAGCATATCCGTTTTTCTTTGCAAATTCAATGATTTTATCAGGGGACATATCAGAATCCTTCGTCAGATAATACGCCGCCATTGAAAGGCAGACAGGTCCGCAGCCTGTAAGTCCTGCAACATCTCCGCTGTATTTAATATAGCCCCAGCGCTTGTCCCACTGCATGAAAAGAGGAATGGCATCGCAATTTTCATATTCGCTCATATCAAGGTTATGCTCCTGATTATGTTCTGTTGGATAGGAAAGCACAAAATCCTTTGTTTCGATGTTCCGCTCCAGCAGCGAAATAAGCTGTTGGGGATATTCATTATAGTCAATACCATTTTTATCCGCATAATTCTGAATGGTTTTTTCGGCACTGTTTTCGGAAAATATTGTGCCTGAATTTAGTGTATTTCCTGAGTTTTTAATGATGCAAGTAAGAATAGCTCCTGATATTGCAATCAGTATAATCAAAATCAATACAATTATACCTGTGGATTTTCTATGTTTGTTGGTGCCTTGGTTCATCATTCTTCCTCCTAACAGCAAAAAGCACATAAAAGGCTTTCCTTCTATGTGCTTTATTTTAATATATAAGATGCTTAATGCAGTAAAGAAAATATTAAGATTTAGTTAAGGTATAAAATGATTTCATTCTGCTTTAATGTTTTCTGAACATCAATAACTCTTTGATTTTCGGAACCGCGGAATTTTAGGGTGATGTTTTTCTGCTCTTTTTCAAATCTGCCGTCTACAAGTATATCAATGGTTTTTAGCAGTTCAGCCGAAATATCCGTATAAGCACGGGATGGCTTCCTGCCTGTGATTTCTTCAAAGGTGAAGCCGCTGTAGCACCATATGGTTTTGTTCGGATACTGCGCTTTAAACTTCTTTATAAATTTCAAAAGTGTTTTTTGATTTTCAGGCTCAAAAGGCTCTCCCCCAAGTATGGACAGACCGGCAATCCACATTGGCTTAAGCGAGTCAAGTATTTCCTTTTCCGTTTCCTCGGTAAATGGTTTTCCGTAGCTGAAATCCCAAGCCATAGCATTGAAGCAATCGGGGCAGCAGTGGCGGCAGCCCGATACAAAAAGAGAGGTACGTACGCCCTCTCCGTTTGCAATATCGTTTGTTTTAATTTCTGCAACATTCATTATAAATGTAACACTCTCTCTTTTATTTCCTGTGTTCTGCCCTGATTCCAGAATTGTGTGCCGATATATCCGCAGGTGCGGCGGGCAACATTCATTTTATCCTGATTCTCATTGCCGCAGTTCGGGCATCTCCAAACAAGTTTGCCTTCACCATTATCTACAACCTGAATTTCACCGTTGTAGCCGCAGCACTGGCAATAGTCACTCTTGGTGTTAAGTTCTGCATACATAATATGATCATAAATATACTGCATAACACTTAACACGGCAGGGATATTATCCTGCATATTCGGAACCTCAACATAGCTGATGGCACCGCCGGGAGAAAGACGCTGGAATTCAGACTCAAATGAAAGCTTTGTGAATGCATCAATTTCTTCGGTTACGTGAACATGATAGCTGTTTGTAATATAGTTTTTATCTGTAACGCCCGGAATTTTTCCGAAGCGCTTCTGAAGGCATTTTGAGAACTTGTATGTAGTTGATTCAAGCGGAGTGCCGTAAACAGAGAAGTCAATGTTTTCCTGCTTCTTCCATGTCTGGCATGCATCGTTCATCTTCTGCATAACTGAAAGTGCAAAATCCTTAGCAGCAGGATCCGTATGGCTCTTGCCTGTCATATATTTAACACATTCGTAAAGTCCTGCATAACCAAGTGAAATGGTTGAATAGCCGCCGAAAAGAAGCTTGTCTATCGTTTCACCCTTTTTAAGTCTTGCAAGAGCACCGTACTGCCACAAAATAGGTGCAACGTCACTCGGTGTGCCGAGAAGTCTGTTGTGGCGGCACATTAATGCGCGATAGCAAAGATCAAGCCTTTCATCAAATATATTCCAGAACTTTGTCATATCTCCGCCCGAAGAGCAGGCAATATCAACAAGGTTAAGTGTAACAACACCCTGATTAAAGCGTCCGTAATATTTTGGTTTATTGGTTGCCGGGTCAACATACGGGGTAAGGAAGGAACGGCAGCCCATACAGGTGTAAACATTTGAATTACCGTTTTTGTCAACCTTAAGCTCCTTCATCTTTTTAGCTGAAATATAATCAGGAACCAGACGCTTAGCCGTGCATTCGGCAGCAAGGCAGGTAACATCCCAGTATTTTGAGCCTTCTGTGATATTGTCCTCATCAAGAACATAAATAAGCTTTGGGAAAGCAGGGGTAATCCATACACCGCTCTCGTTTTTTACACCTTTTATACGCTGGCGAAGAACCTCTTCAATGATAAGCTTCAAGTCGTTGCGTGTCTGACCCTCGGGAACCTCGTCAAGATACATAAATACTGTTACAAAAGGAGCCTGGCCGTTGGTGGTCATAAGCGTGATAACCTGATACTGAATCATCTGAACACCGCGGTTAATTTCATCTCTTACGCGAATTTCGGTAATTTTATCAACCTGCTCATCTGTTGGCTCAACGCCTGCAGCCTCAAGCTCTGCACGAACATCCTTTCTGAATTTCTGTCTGCTCAAGTCAACAAATGGTGCAAGGTGAGAAAGGCTTATGCTCTGACCGCCGTACTGGCTGGATGCAATCTGTGCAATAATCTGAGTAGCAATGTTGCAGGCAGTTGAGAAGGAATGAGGTCTTTCAATCATAGTGCCGCTGATAACAGTGCCGTTCTGAAGCATATCCTCAAGGTTAACAAGATCGCAGTTGTGCATATGCTGTGCAAAATAATCTGCATCGTGGAAGTGAATGATTCCGTTTTCGTGGGCCTCAACAATTTCAGCAGGTAAAAGGATACGCTTTGTAAGGTCCTTTGAAACCTCACCCGCCATATAGTCACGCTGAACACTGTTTACGGTTGGATTTTTATTGGAGTTTTCCTGCTTAACCTCTTCATTATTACATTCAATAAGGGTAAGAATCTGATTATCTGTTGTATTTGATTTACGGATAAGGGAGCGGTTGTAACGATATTTTACATATCTTCTTGCAACATCAAATGCACCCTGAGCCATAATCTGATTTTCTACAACATCCTGGATTTCCTCAACAGAAAGGGCACGGTTTGCCTTCTGAATTTTGAACTCAACATATTCCGCAATATCTTTAATCTGTGAAGCGGTGAGTTCCTCCTTTTCACTGGCAGAGTTTGCTTTTGTTACGGCTACAATTATTTTATTTAAATCAAAGTCTGCTTCGGAGCCGTTTCTTTTAATGATTTTCATAGTCATTACCCCATATTTCAAAATCAGGCGCTCTATATATTATGTATAGCGTGTTTTGCGCCGTTTTTTAATTGTTACAAAAAAGTTACACGCATTTCGCAGTGCGTTATCATAATACCAAAATATAGTGCCACTGTCAATAACTTTTTCTTAAAAAATACAAGATATTGTGTAATTTTTTTAAAAATCGAAAAACAATAACCATATGTAGATTTTGCTTTGCGGACAAGGATTTCGTTGATATTTGGCTTGAAATCAGTAAAAAACCGATGAAAAAAGGTGTTTTTATGGAAAATATTACAAAAGTGTAAATACAGAGTGTATAAAAATGTTTGTTGCTGTAAAAAACACTATATATTATGTATAAAAAGTGATGTACCACTATAAATTGTGGTTAGACAAAATTAACTACAGATTTGTGCAAAATAACCATAATTATTTGAAAAAGATTAATAATTTGCAATCAAATATCAATTGCTTTATAATCGCAAGTCTGCTATCATAATGGAGCAATAACAATATAACAGTTTATAACTGTGATTATAATTAGGAGGATAAATATGAATAATGCTTGGAGAAGTTTTAAAACCGGCACATGGTGTGACGAAATAAATGTGCGTGATTTCATAAACAGAAACTATACTGCTTATGACGGTGATGCTGCATTTCTTGAAACTCCGACTGAAAGAACAGAAAGAGTAAGCAAAAGACTGAATGAACTGCTTATTGCGGAAAATGAAAAGGGCGGCGTGCTTGATGTTGACACAAGCAAGGTTGTTACAATTCTTT
Source organism: uncultured Eubacterium sp. (assembly GCA_910577215.1). Classification (GTDB taxonomy): domain Bacteria; phylum Bacillota; class Clostridia; order Oscillospirales; family Acutalibacteraceae; genus Eubacterium_R. The sequence continues at coordinate 45,803 of CAJTMQ010000003.1, forward strand.
CACATAAGCCGGGCTATGTTCTTAAGGAAGATGATATTATTGTCGGCTTACAGACGGATGAGCCTTTGAAGAGAGGCGTTTCACCATTCGCAGGTTTCAGAAATGCTACGCAGGCTTGTGAGGCTTACGGTTATGAAATGTCTGATAAAATCAAGGATGAGTTTATTTACAGAACCACACATAACACAGGTGTGTTCCGTGCATATACAGATACAATGAAAAAAGCACGTCACGCAGGTATTTTAACAGGTCTTCCCGATGCTTATGCACGTGGAAGAATCATTGGTGATTACCGCAGAATTGCTCTTTACGGTATGGATTATCTTATTGAGCAGAAAAAGCTTGATAAGAAAAAGCTCGGCGAAAAGGAATTTCTTGATGAGGAGTCTATCCATCTTCTTGAAGACCTTGCAAAGCAGATTGAATTTATGAATCAGCTTAAGGTTATGGCTCTTGATTACGGCTGTGATATTTCAGTTCCTGCTCAGAATGCAAAAGAAGCTATCCAGTGGCTCTATTTCGGTTATCTTGGTGCAGTTAAGGAGCAGAACGGTGCTGCAAACTCAATAGGCAGAATTGCAGAATTTATTGACTGCTATATCGAAAGAGATTTTGCAGAGGGCACACTTGATGAAAAGGGTGCACAGGAGCTTATTGATGATCTTATTGTTAAGCTTCGTCTTGTTCGCCATCTCCGCACACCTGAATATAATGACCTCTTTGCAGGTGATCCGGTATGGGTAACCTGTTCACTCGGCGGTGTGTCAAATGAAGGCAAGCATATGGTTTCAAAAACGTCATTCCGTGTGCTTCAGACTCTTTATAATCTCGGTTCAAGTGCAGAGCCTAACATTACTGTTCTCTGGAGTCAGAAATTACCGCAGGGCTTCAAGAACTTCTGTGCTCAGGTTTCTATTGATACAGATTCAATTCAGTATGAAAATGATGATGTTATGAGAAAGGATTACGGCGATGACTACGCTATTGCATGCTGCGTTTCTGCAATGAAAGAGGGCAAGCAGATGCAGTTCTTCGGCGCTCGCTGCAACCTTGCAAAGATTCTTCTTATGGCTCTTAACGGCGGTAAGGATGAAATTCACGGAGATCAGATTGCCCCTGAAAGCGAGTCCTTTGATGAAAAGGTGCTTGATTATGATAAGGTTATCAAATCATATAAAGAGTATCTTTCCTGGATGGCACGCCTTTATGTAAATACAATGAATGTTATTCACTATATGCACGATAAATATGCTTATGAAAGACTTATGATGAGTCTTCATGATACGGATGTAGAGCGTCTTATGGCATTCGGTGTTTCAGGTCTCAGCGTTGCAGTTGACTCACTTTCTGCAATTAAATATGCCAAGGTTACTCCGATTAAGGACGAAAGAGGAATTATTACAGAATTCAAAACAGAGGGCGATTTCCCGAAATACGGCAACGATGATGACCGTGTAGATGATATTGCTAAAGAGCTCACAAGCTTCTTCTATAAAGAGCTTTGCAAAACACCTGCTTACAGAGGTGCTAAACACACTCTTTCAATTCTTACCATTACATCAAATGTTATGTACGGTAAGAAAACAGGTTCAACACCTGACGGACGTAAGGCCGGCGAGCCTTTTGCACCGGGTGCAAACCCAATGCACGGCAGAGATTCAGAGGGTGCACTTGCTTCTCTTAACTCAGTTGCTAAGCTGGATTACGGCTGCTGTCAGGATGGTATATCAAACACCTTCTCCATTACACCTGATACGCTCGGCTCAGATATGGATAACAGAATTGAGCATTTGACAACCATGCTTGACGGTTACTTTTCACAGAATGCACATCATCTTAATGTAAATGTGCTTAACCGCCAGAAGCTGATTGATGCAATGAATGACCCAACTCTTTATCCGTCACTCACAATCCGTGTTTCAGGCTATGCAGTGAACTTCAATAAGCTTACCCGCGAAAAGCAGGAAGAGGTTATTGCAAGAACCTTCCATACATCAATGTAATTATTTACACATAAAAATAACCCATTGAAATCATTGTGTTTCAATGGGTTTTGTGTTATTGTTTATATAGTGTAATTATAAGGAATTGCAGGGTGGATAATATCTGCCCGTATTACGCAATATATGAAAACGTCCCTCTCAATGGGCAGAGGATGAATTTTATAACAAGGTGATATTATGGCAGATATACATTCTTTTGAAAGCCTTGCTACGCTTGATGGCGAGGGAATACGATACGGTGTTTTTTTTACAGGCTGTCCGCTTCGTTGTGCGTACTGTCATAATCCCGATACGTGGTTTAAAAGCGGCAGAGAGTATTCAGCGGAGGAGCTTTATAGCAAGATAAAACGATACAAGCCTTATTTCAAAAACGGCGGCGGAGTAACTTTTTCAGGCGGTGAGCCGCTGCTTAATGCTTCGTTTATAAATGAGGTTTCACCATTGCTGAAGCAGGAAGGAATTAATTATTGCCTTGATACATCGGGCAGCGTGCTTTTAACAGATGCTGTTAAAAGGTGTATAGACGGTGCCGATATGGTGATTCTTGATATAAAGTTTTATGATGAAGAAAGCTATCAAAGATATACAAAGGGTACATTTGAAAACTTTGTTAATATAGGAAAATACTGTTCTGAAACAGGTAAAAAGCTGTGGCTGAGAACGGTTGTTGTGCCGGGAATCAATGATAATGAGGAAAAAATTAAAAAATATGCTTCCTTTGCAAAGCAGTTTAAATGTGAAAAATATGAACTTCTTGCTTTCCATACAATGGGCTTTTTTAAATATGAGAATCTGAAAATAGATAATCCGCTTAAAGACAGAAGTGCTCTGCCTAAGGAAAGGCTTGCTGAACTGCAAAAAATTATAGATGAAGGCTGAAAAACCCCGTTCCTGACGAACGGGGTTTTTAGCTTTAATTCAGAAAGTTTTTAAGATTGTTTTGCATTTGTTCGGAGATGCTTGCAGAAGAACAGTTTTTAATCAACGCAGTGTATTCAAGATTTTCTTTTAATACTTTGGGAATTTGTGCTAAATCAATCGTATTCATCCCGTGTGCCCATGCAATTGCATCTATGCCGTCTGTTTCAAGAAATAAACGTGATGCGGGAATTTCAGAAACCATTCTTTGATTTAGAATATTGTTTTTTTTGCACAGCATCGCCGTATCAGGTCCAAGTGTAAAATAACAGTCTTGATTTAAAAACCTGTTAAAATCACGTTCTGTTCCTGAAAACCAATGAATACAAACTTTTTCAGAAAAATCCTTAATCATATCAGCGATCAGGCTTTCCTGCCCTTTCGTGTGAAGAATTACCGGTTTTTTCAAATCAGAGGCTATCTGCAACTGCTGCTCAAATGATTTTTTCTGAATAGGAATCGGAACATTGCACCAAAAGGAGTCTATGCCGATTTCACCTACGAAATCGCATTGTTCAAAGTATTCTTTGTATTCTAGTGCATCAAAGCGTTCTGCATACCATGGATGGATACCAAAGCTAATCATTACGTCTTTACGATTATGAAATTTAATTATATTTTGCCATTCCTGCGGTGTTCCTGCAGAAAAACAGGTGATAATCCCCAAATTTTTTCGCAGTTCTAATTCTTCTTCACTTTTTGACGAAAGGTGAGCATGAATATCAATTAAAGAAAGTTTATCATTCATAGCGGTCACCTTTAATAATTCGGTGAATTTCTGCACGAAGCTTTCCCTGCTCATAAAGCCATTCTCGTGAACGGTTTTTATCCGTGATTACAATTTCACGACGAATGCCCTCACCGGGTGCTCCGAGAATAAGTATTCTGTCTGAAAGATAAATTGCTTCATCTGTATCATGCGTTACAAGTATTATTGTTTTTTTCAGATTGCTGCAAAGTTCGGCAAGCCAATCCTGCATATCGCCGCGCGTAATAACATCAAGGGCACCAAATGGCTCATCAAGAAGATAAATATCTGCCTTGCACAGCGTTGTGCGTAAAAAGGCTGCACGTTGGCGCATTCCTCCGGAAAGCTCATCTGGGTATTTATTTTCACAACCTTTCAAACCGAATTTTTCCATTTGATGAAGTGCGGTTTCTTTTATTTCTTTTTTATGGTGATGAATTTCGCCGTAAAGACAAACATTATCTAAAATCGTTTTCCAGGGGAGAAGCAAATCGTTTTGCGGCATATATGCAAAATGCTGATTTGCTTTTTCATATTTTTTGTTATCAATAAGAATTTCTCCGCTCTGTGGTTTTAAAATGCCTGCGAAAATATTGAGCAATGTGGATTTTCCGCAGCCGGACGGTCCTAAAATGCTGACAAATTCACCATTGTTTATGTTCAGAGAAAGGTCATTTATAATTGGCTTATCAGAATAAGAAAAACGCAGTCCGTTAACACTCAGTTTCATATAGTTCTCCGTTAAGAAAGCAATTATTATTTTGCAAGGAATTCGTTGGTGTAACAGTCTTCAGCAGATAATGCCTTGTCTATAATGCCGTATTCCTGAAGGAAGTTTGTATAGTTATCCCAAACCTCATCCTCCATAATTCCCCATGTGTTTGTGTCTTCCATAAATTTATCTGCAAGATATTCCTGAGATTTCTTCAGCATTTCTAAATCATATGCTGGTGCATAAGCATAAAGAATTTCTGCGCATTCATCAGGATTTGCAATTACATCCTTATACCCCTTTTCAGTGGCACGAAGAAATGCAGAAATCATTTCGGGATCTGACTCAATAACAGCATCACTTGTGATAATTACAGGTGTATAATAATCAAGACGCTCATCAAGCTGTCTGCATTCCATATAGTTAAGCTGTGTTCCGTTCATTTCAGCCATAACACTGTCCCAACCCTCGAAGAACCACATAATATCACAGCTTTTTCCTAACGCTTCAAATCCGGAACCGTCAGAGATAACCGTATTCAGCTTGGAAAAATCAGCACCGACCTTTTTCATGCAGGATTCCAATACTGCCGATTCGCCAGCGCCTCCCCAGCCGGCATATGTTTTGCCTTCAAAATCTGCAGGTGATTCAATTCCGCTGTCCGCAAGTGAAACAAAGCCGGAAGTATTATGCTGTATAATCGTGGCAATAGCTTTTATAGGGAGAGGATCGGCACTGCTTAAAGCGATTGTAACATCCTCCTGGTAGCTGATACCGAAGGTTCCCTTTTGCTGAGCAACTAATGTTGCTGTAGCAGAGTCTACAGGTTCAATAATTTCAACATCAAGACCCTCATTTTCATAATATCCCTTGTTGAGTGCTACATACATACCGGTGTGGTTTGTGTTTGGTACATAATCAAGAACAACGGTTACTTTTTTCAGTTCGGTGGTGTTTGGATTGCTTTTTACGGCACAGGCACAAGCACCTATTGCAATAATAACAGCCATTGCAATAATTACTGCTCTTTTAAATTTACTTTTCATAGTTTTTCCTCTTATAAATATTATTTAAAAACTTTGTAATGTGCACGCTTACAAGGTTTTTATTTCCTTTTTTTGCGTTGTGACGGCAGCATTGCATATCCAAAAAGCTTTACAACCCCATTCATCATCAGACTTAATATGATAATGATTAAAACACAGGCAAAAACCTTATCAAGCATATAACCGTTTTTTGCGCGAATCAAATAATAGCCAAGACCGCTTTGCGCTGCAATCCATTCACCTACAACTGCTCCGCTTATACTGTAGGTTGCAGCAACCTTCAAGCCGGAAAGCAATGAAATCATTGCAGATGGAATTTTTACAATTTTGTAAAGCTGAAATTTTGAGCCGCCGTATGTACGAATTAAATTCAAATATTCCTTATCCATCTGACCTAAGCCGTCACTAAAGCTTACAACAATCGGAAAAAAGCACATAAGTACAACTGTAAGAATTTTCGGTGCATATCCAAAACCCATATATATTACAAAAATAGGTGCAAGCACAATTACCGGCACGGTTTGTGTTACAACAAGTATGGGATAAATGCATTTTTTAAATGTTGGCATAGCATCAATAAGAATTCCGATTGCAATTGCTATTGCAAATGCAATTCCCATTCCTGCCAAGGCTTCCATAACCGTAATTCCTGCATGCCTTATAAGCGTGGGAAATTCCTGAACAAAAGTACCGATTGCGGCACTTGGTGCCGGAAGAACATAAAGCGGAATATGTGCAATTTTAACCGTAAACTCCCAGGCTGTAAGTAAAACAATGATTACGAGTATAGGAGCAAGCTTATTTAATCTTTTCATCATGTATTTCCTTAAAAAACAAAAAAGCCAGTGCAGACGCACTGGCATAGTATACAGAAAATAATATTATACCCTAAAAAAGCAAAATTCTGCAATTTCGGAATAATAGTAATCATTCTGCATATTTCCATATTTTCCTGCGTCAGTATTATCTGTATCAGGTTCGAAGGGTAAAAACCTTAAGGTTTACTCTCAGGCCGTTCGGCCTCCCCGTTTTCGTAATGATTATACTACAGTTTGCTTTTTAGTGCAAGTATTTTTTTATTTTCAATAAAAAAGGGGAGAATCCTTTCAGATTCTCCCGTAAAAAGAAAGCTAAATTTATTTCACAGCCTCTTCAATCGCAACTGCTGTTGCAACTGTTGCACCTACCATTGGGTTGTTACCCATACCGATAAGACCCATCATTTCAACGTGGGCAGGAACTGATGAAGAACCGGCAAACTGAGCGTCACCGTGCATACGGCCCATAGAGTCTGTTAAACCGTATGAAGCAGGACCGGCAGCCATGTTATCAGGATGAAGTGTACGGCCTGTGCCGCCGCCTGATGCTACTGAGAAGTATGACTTGCCGTTTTCAAGAGCCCACTTCTTGTAAGTGCCTGCAACAAGATGCTGGAAACGTGTTGGGTTTGTTGAGTTACCTGTGATAGAAACATCAACGCCCTCTTCCTTCATAATTGCAACACCTTCAAGAACATCGTTTGCACCGTAGCACTTAACTGCAGCTCTTTCACCGTCTGAGAAAGCCTTTGTTTCAACAATCTTAAGTTCGCCTGTGTAGAAATCATAGTCTGTTTTTACATAAGTGAAGCCGTTGATTCTTGAAATGATATAAGCAGCGTCTTTTCCAAGACCGTTAAGAATAACTCTGAGAGGCTCTTTACGAACCTTATTAGCTGTGCGGGCAATACCGATAGCACCCTCTGCAGCGGCAAAGCTTTCGTGACCTGCAAGGAATGCAAAGCACTTTGTTTCCTCGCTGAGAAGTCTTGCACCAAGGTTACCGTGACCTAAGCCTACATTTCTCTGCTCAGCAACTGAACCCGGAATACAGAAAGCCTGAAGACCGATACCGATTTTTGCTGAAGCTTCAGAAGCAGTTTTAACACCGCTCTTAATAGCAACTGCGGCACCGAGTGTGTAAGCCCAGCTTGCATTCTCAAATGCGATTGGCTGAACGCCTTTAACGATAGCATCTACATCAATGCCCTTTGATAAACATAAATCTCTTGCTTCTTCAAGACTTGAAAGACCGTACTCTGCAAGACATTTTTCGATTTTGGCAAGTCTTCTTTCCTTGCCTTCAAATTTTACATCATTTGCCATTTTACGTTCCTCCTTATCTTATTCTTCACGAGGGTCAATATATTTTGCAGCATTTGCAAAACGACCGTAGTTACCGATGTTAGCCTTGTAAGCCTCATCAGGTGTTTTACCGTGACGGATATCCTCAAGCATCTTTCCAACCTTAACGAATTCGTAGCCGATAACCTCGCCCTCTTCGTCAAGAGCCATACGGGTAACATAACCCTCGGCCATTTCCATGTAACGAACACCCTTAAGCTTTGTTGAGAACATTGTACCAACCTGGCTGCGAAGACCTTTACCTAAATCCTCAAGAGCAGCACCTACAACAAGACCATCCTCTGAGAAAGCACTCTGTGAACGACCGTAAGCAAGCTGCTTGAAGATTTCTCTCATAGCAACGTTGATAGCGTCACAAACAAGGTCTGTGTTAAGGCACTCAAGAAGAGTTTTGCCAGGAAGAATTTCTGCAGCCATAGCAGCAGAGTGAGTCATACCTGAGCAGCCGATTGTTTCAACAAGAGCCTCTTCAACAATACCTTCCTTAACATTAAGGCTGATTTTGCAGGCACCCTGCTGAGGTGCGCACCAGCCGATACCGTGTGAGAAACCGCTGATGTCGCTGATTTGATAAGATTTTACCCATTTTCCCTCTTCAGGAATTGGAGCCGGACCATGATGAGGACCTTTTTTTACGGTACACATCTGTTCAACTTCATGTGAATAAGTCATATTTAATACTCCTTCCAGTTTTGCTAATAATTTTTATCAAATTACCAAACATATTATAACCAATATGCCTGTTATCTTCAAGTGAAATGTGATAAAAAACTGTCATAATTTTGCAAATTTATCATATTGCTTAAAAGCGTACATATGTAAGATTGTATTTTTATAAATTTGTTTCAATTATTTTTGATGTTAATTCCTTGGTCGGGAAGTCACAGAATATGATTCCGTAGTAACTGCCCTTAATCAGTTTGTAATCCATAAATTGGGAATTAATATATTTTGCATTGCCGCGGGGTCCTTTTAATCCGCCTGCGGTTGAAAGATAGTTTATTGCATATTTTTCATAGAAGGGCGCTGAATTATCAAGAAACATCCTGGCACATTCATTCCACTTTGGAATTGGTGTGTATTTGTATCTGTCCTGAATAATGAATTCGGCATTATGCTTTCCGCCTGTTTCAAGCAGCAACGGGTAGGGCTTTACAACATCCTGTTCAATCCAGTGTGAAAAATCTATGCCTGTGTTGAGAGGTGTAAATTCCTCCTTTTCATACATTTTGCAGCGGCGGATAAGCACAATTTTTCCTCTTGTTTCGCCAAGTGCAGGCACACGGTTTTCAAGAAACCATTTATTTTCATTGCCTTTAATATAGGTATAAAATAAATTATCAAAGCACGTTTCATTTTCTTTGCCGCTGTCATTTTTAAACTGAAAAATGATTGTTTCACTCGGATTTTCTTCAAGAAAGCGGAAGCAATGTTCCAGCACGTCGGATAAGTCCATTTGCTTTCCGAAATGGTTTGGTGTGTTGAATGCTTTGGCAAATGCGTGCACCATTTTAAGGCGCTCATTCTTACCGGCAACTCTTATGTCAAGTGCACGTATGCCAAGGCAGAGCTGTTCATATATATCAAGATTCTGACACTTTGTTATATAGGAAAACTGAACATACTTCGTAACGGAATCATGTGTTCCGGGTATGTTATACTGCAGAACAGGCAAGTCGGCATTGAGTTCTGCCATCCATTTACATAAATTAATTTCCATAAATATCACCCTAATTCAGTACAAGAATCACTTGATGCTATTCAAATTATAGATTTGAATAGTTTAGTAAAACTTACTATTAATTTTATCGTGCTTTGCTTCGATAATTAATAATAACATTTTATAATTATTAATTCAACTGATTGCAAAAGAACTGTAATACTATTATAATTAAATTGTTACGGAGGTGCGGTATGCTTATTTTTGAAAAAACGGGTAAGGTTACACCTGAACAGGATAAAACAAATGTTGTGCTTACATTCAATGTTCCAAACGGAACGGAAAAGCTGATGATTGATTATGAATATTCACCGAAGCTGTTTGGAGATGAGACTGCGGCAATGAAAATGCTTGAAGAGAGTATTGAAAAATATCTTGGTGATGCATACTCTGCAATGCCGCAGGATTTTCTGCCTGTTAAAAATCTTATCACACTTTCACTTGATGATAACGGGAACTACAGAGGAGCGGCACACAGGCAGGCGGACAGGCAACACCACGAAATAGGCAGAGATTTTGCATCGGCAGGCTTTGTGAAGGGTGAAATTCACAGCGGTGAATGGCAGGTTGTGCTGAATGTTCATTGCTGTGCCTGTGAGGTAAGCTATACGATTAAGATTACAGGGGAGGAAAAGAGATGAGCTATCTTCCTGTTGAGCTTCATTGCCATACAATACATTCAGACGGGGATTTTACACCTGAAGCCTTGCAGAAAGCTGCCGTGTCGGACGGACTTTCGCTTATAGCACTTACAGATCATAATACGTTTACAGGTACAGAGGAACTGGATGAAAAAATCATTCCGTTTATCAAGGGGATAGAATGGACAACTTATTTCGGGCATATGCTTGTTCTTGGTGCAAAAAGCTTTGTTGACTGGCGTGATGCCGTGCCGAATAATATAGATGAAAAAATCAGTGCAGTTAAGGCAGCGGGAGGCATCGTAGGGGTTGCTCACCCGTATCAGTGCGGTTCTCCCATATGCACAGGCGGCAGATGGGAATTCAATGTTGAAAAATGGGAAAATGTTGATTACATAGAAATATGGCATGAGGCATTTCACGACGGCAACACGGAAAATGACAGAGCAACCGCTATGTGGACATCGCTGCTTGATAAGGGCTGTCACCTTGCGGCAAGCTACGGTAAGGACTGGCACAGACCGCAGAAGGAAAACACACTTTTCGGCTGCACATATCTTGATTTTGATGGTAAAGTTAATGCAGAAAATGCACTAAAAGCAATTCATAAAGGCAGAACCATTGTTTCTGTTGGTGCAGAATTTTCATTTACTGTCTATAGTAACGGCAGGGAATACCGGATAGGCGATACAGTGCCAGGCGGAAAAGCAGAATTTAATTTTATTGCAGATTATAATGCAAGAAAAAATAATGCCGTCAATAAAAGCATTGAATATAAAACAATAAAGCTTGTAACAAACGGCGGTGCTGTTGTTTGTGAAATTTCTAAGGATACGAGTGCTGCTGAAATTGAAATCAAAGAAAAGCAATGGTACAGAGCTGAGCTTTGGGGAAGAATAGACGGCAGGGAACAGCCGCTTGCAATTACAAGTCCGATATATACAAAATAGTTAAAGCAGAGTGACAAACATCACTCTGCTTTTTATTGTCTTTTATTCATAATCTTCAGGTTTATAACCTGTTTTTCCTTCAGCTGTATCACGGTAATACTGGGTAAAGGGTTTAAAGCGTTCCTTTTCCTCCCAGATTTCCTTTGCTTTAGGTGCCCAGTTTTTTGCATATTCATCGCATTTTGCACATAAGGTATCTGCACTTTCTGCACAAAGCAGATTTGTTGATTTTGCACCGCTGCGCTCAACCATTTTGCGCAGTGCCTTCGGATTTTCAAGCATAGGGCAGGGACGAAGCATATTTTTATTAAACGGCTGACCCTTGTAGTATTCCTTAAACAATGGTGATTTTAAGCATTCCATAATTGATTTTTCACGAATGTTTGAATCGGAATAATGAATGAACACACAGGGCTCAACATCACCCTCGGAATTAACGTGGAAATAGTTTCTTCCGCCTGCAATACAGCCGCCTACAAATTCGGCATCGTTCTGAAAGTCTACCGTAAAAATAGGCTTGCCCGTTCTGTTATCTCTTTTTTCACGGATAGAACGGTAAACATGTTCGCGCTGTTCGGGAGTTAAAAGCAAATCTGTATCTGCATCACCGCCAACAGGCATATAGTGGAAATACCACATATATTTGTTGCCGTATTCTATCATCTTATCATAAAATTCATCACTTGTAACAGCGGCATAGTTTTTGCTTGTGTAGCAGACAGATGTGCCGAAAATACAGCCGTGCTTTTTTAACAGAGCCATTGCCTCAACGGTTGCTTTGTAAGCTCCGCTTCCGCGTCGGTCATCATTTGTTTCTTCTGTACCCTCAATTGAAAGGGCAAGGCCGAAGTTGCCGCATTTTTTTAAATCCCTGCAGAATTCTTCATCAACAAGAGTTCCGTTCGTAAAGGCAAGGAAAATACAGTCCTGATTTTCAAGGGCAAGAGTTATCAAATCCTTTTTGCGGATAAGCGGCTCGCCGCCTGTATACATAAAGAAATGTGTACCGAGTGCCTTGCTTTCGGAAATTATCTTTCTCATCTCATCAATAGTAAGGCTTGATTTATAGCCGTATTCTGCCGCCCAGCAGCCTTTACATTTAAGGTTGCAGGCAGAGGTCGGATCAAGAAGAACCACCCATGGAATATTGCAATGAAGCTCGTCCCTTTTTCTGCGAAGTGTTGATGTTCCGATTAAGCCTAAATCAATAGCAAAGGTAAGTGCGGCCTTACGAAGAAAATCTTTATCTACATCATTGATGCCGTTGAAAAGGTATTGATGCCATATGTTATTTTCATTTGAAATTATATCAATAGGCGTTGTAAAGGTGCTTTCGGGATACATTTTTCCTGCGAATTTTTTACCTATTTTAACAAGGCGAAGCATATTTTTCTGAGGATTTTTATAAATGTATCTGAATACGCTGTTGCCAACACTGTGAAGAATTTTACTTCTTACTGACATATTATACCTCTCTTTGGATATTTGTTTACTGACAAGTTACATCGTTTCCGGTGCATCAATTTTAAGCATTGTAAGTATATTTTTAATAGTATCTTTAACAGAAACACAAAGATTTAATCTTGCTTGCATTAAGCCCTCATCATCACACATAACACGCTGTGCATTATAGAATTTGTGAAATAGGGTTGCAAGCTCAATAACATAATGTGTGATTTTGGCAGGGTCATATGCTTTTGCTGCTGTAACAATTTCATCTGTTAAAGCGGAAAGATGGCTTATCAATTCCTTTTCTTCTTTTTGTGTAAGAAGATTAAGCTCTGCATCTGCTGCTGTGCGGAGTACAATACCTTCGCCTTCGGCTTTTTTCAGTATGGAACAGATGCGTGCGTGTGCATACTGAACATAATATACGGGATTCTGGCTTGTTTCCTGTGCTGCCAAATCCAAATCAAAATCAAAATGTGAATTTGGTTCACGAAGATTGAAGAAGAATCTTGCAGCATCAATAGGGACCTCTTCAAGCAGTGTGGTGAGGGTTATAGCCTTGCCTGAACGTTTTGAAAGCTTGATTGTTTCACCATCACGTACCAATCTAACCATCTGCATAATTACACAGTTAAGCCTGTCTGCATCAATGCCGAGCGCAGTCAGCGCAGCTTTCATACGCGGAACGTAGCCGTGATGGTCAGCACCGAGCACGTCTACTGCAAAATCGTTTCCTCTTGTTACAAGCTTATTGTAATGATATGCAATATCCGGCACAATATAGGTTGGCAGACCGTTTGCACGGATAAGCACAATATCCTTGTCATTGCCGAATTCGGATGCCTTGAACCAAAGTGCACCATCCTGCTCATATGTTACACCGAGTGCTTTAAGATTTTCAATAATTTCCGTAACAGACCCGTCATTGTGAAGACTGCTTTCCTTGAACCAGCGGTCATACCTGATTCTGTACTGAAGCAAATCTCTTTCAAGTCCTGCAATGTTTTTCGGAAGTGCAAAGTCTACAAGAGCATTTCTTCTTTCTTCGCCTGCTGCTTCAACATATTTATCTCCGAATTCCTCGGCAAAAGCTTTGGCATGCTCTGTAATATCGGCACCATGGTAAGCATCCTCAGGCATTTCAACATCGTTTTTGTATAACTGAAGATAGCGTACTTCAAGAGATGTAGCAAATTTTTCAATCTGATTTCCGGCATCGTTAACATAGAATTCACGGCTTACATTGTAGCCTGCATAGTCAAGCACAGCGGCAAGGCAGTCGCCGATCGCACCCCCTCTTGCGTTTCCTATATGCATAGGACCTGTAGGGTTTGCGGAAACGAATTCAACGATAACCTTTTTGTTTTTGCCGTAATCAGATTTACCGTAATCCTCGCCCTTTGCCGCGATGTCCTTAAGAATTTCCGTGTAATACTGCTGTGAAAGGAAGAAATTTATAAATCCCGGGCCTGCAATTTCCGCTCTGTCAAAAAGAGAGCCCTCC
>CAJTMQ010000003.1:59692-65847 GCA_910577215.1 uncultured Eubacterium sp.
ATTAACAATATTTTCCGAAATTATTCTTGGTGCCTTTTTAAAGGCTTTTGCACCTGCCATCGCAACGTTTGTTGAAAAATCGCCGTTTGCACTGTTAGACGGCTTTTCTATGATAAAATCAGGTATCGGCTCAGCAGGCAGTTCGCCGTTTGCAATAGCTCTGCCGAGGGCATCAAGTATTTTTTCTCTTAATTCAAGCTGTGTTTGTTTTACTATTAAAGACATTTTTAATGCTCCTGTTTTTTATTATTGATTGTGGCTTTTGCTGAAAACCATATTTATTGTGTTCTTTGAAGCGACGGCACCGTTAACATCGATATCGTATCCGAATTTAAAGCTGCCGCCGTTTTCATTAAGGCTTGCTTCAATTTCTCTGCCGTAAATTCCCATAAGCAGATTTCCGACCTCTGTACCGTAGTGACAAAGATTTCTCTTTGATTTTTCAATAAGCAGGCAGCCGTCATATGCACCTGTGCGTGTCATCTCAACGGCACTTTCATCCTTTTGGATTCTTACCGTAACCTTAACAGGTGAAAGCGGAGGCTCTTGCTCCTCGGTATATCTGATAATATATGCAGTGCCGTCATCCCGCAGCGTGCCCATTGTGGTAAGTTCAAGCTGATCCTTTTGCCCGTCCACACGCTGTGTGCCCGTAATTTCTAAAAGTATTCTGTCCATAAATAAAAATTATTCCGTTATATCCTTGTATTCAACCTCGCCTGAAATATCCGTTCCAAGCAGGTAGTTTGCTATAGTTGAAAAATTCTGCATTTTGTCAGATACATAATATTTAGCCGTTGCAATATGATCATTGCTGTTCGCAATGTCCATTTCCTGCAGAATATTTTTTGCCTCCATAACTGCTTCATAACCGCTGTCAATCAATGTAATATCATTGCCTACAACACTTTGAATAAGCGGAGCCAGATGAGGGAAATGGGTGCAGCCTAAAATAATTGTGTCCACACCGTCTGCAAGAAGCGGCTGTACATATCTTTTAATTATTTCTCGTGAAATGTAGTCATCCTCATCAATCCAGTTGTTTTCAACAAGTGTAACAAGCACCGGACAGGAAACACCGAAAACTTCAGCCTCAGGCTTTAGTTTCTGAATTTCCTTTGTATATGAACCGCTGCTGATTGATGCTGCAGTTGCCATAATCCCTATTTTATTATTTTTTGTAGCTGTTACGGCGGCAGCAGCAGATGGCTTAACAACGCCTATAAAAGGCTCTTTCATTTTAAAAGGTGATTTAATAGCAACAGATGAAACGGTTCCGCAGGCCGCTATAATAAGCTTGCAGTTGAATTGCTCAAGAAATGCAATATCCTGCTCAGCGAAGGCTTCTATTGTTTTTTCGCTTCGGGAGCCGTATGGCACACGCTGTGTATCTCCGAAATATATTATATCCTCCTGCGGAAGGTGCTTTAAAAACGTTTTAACAGCAGAAAGACCGCCAAGCCCCGAGTCGAATATTCCAATCGGTCTTTTGTCCATTAAATTTTTCCTCCTCTTTGCAAAGCCAGATCTATCAGCTTATCTATAAGCTCGGGATAGGAAACACCTGCTGCTTCAAAAAGTTTGGGATACATACTGATAGGTGTCTGCCCCGGAATGGTGTTGATTTCATTTAAAAGAACTTCATCTGTGCTTTTCTTAACAAAAAAATCAACTCTTGAAAGGCCTTCACAGCCAAGAGCTTTATATGCTTTTAATGCAGCTTCGCGGACCTCGTCGCGTTTTTTCTTCGGAATTCTTGCAGGAATAAGGGTCTGTGATTCGGGGTTGTTGTATTTAGCATCAAAGTCATAAAACTCTGCTGCTGCAAGAATTTCACCAACCTCTGCGGCAACAGGCTCATCATTTCCGAGCACTGCACATTCAACCTCAAAGCCGTCTATAAATTCCTCAAGCACAACCTTTTTATCCTCTTTAAAAGCAATTTCAATTCCGTTTTCCAGTTCTTTTTCATCGGTTGCTTTTGAAATGCCTACAGATGAACCGGCATTTGCAGGCTTAACAAATATGGGAGAGCCAAGCGCTTTAAATGCCCTGCTTATGTATTCATTCGGATTTTTTCTGTATTCATATTCGGAAAAGGAAAGCCATTTTGCCTGCTTTATTCCTACAGCGTCAAGCACTGCATTTGTAATTCCCTTATCCATACAAACGCCTGATGATGTTGCATCACAGCCGACAAACGGAATCTGAGCAAGCTGCAAAAGCCCCTGAACAGTTCCGTCCTCTCCGTTTTTGCCGTGAAGCACGGGAAAAACAGCATCAACAAAAATCTTTTCTCCGTTTTCGGTTACAATGCCGTGAACAGATGTATCGGGAGAAATGAATGCCCTTTTCAGGCTTTTTGAAGTAAGCCAGTTATCGTTTGGCAACATATTAATGTCATCGTCAAACAAAAACCATTCGCCGTTTTTTGTTATGCCCAGAAGTACCAGATTGTACTTTTCTTTGTTTATATTTGATATAATACCCTTTGCGGAAACAGTGCTTACATCGTGCTCAGATGAAGCCCCGCCGAAAAGAATAGCAACCGTTTTTTTGTTCATATACGGGTTCACCTCATAAATATTCATAGTATAAGGATCTTTACGGCACCTCAAATCAACGATTTGACCGTAACAAGAACCTTGTAATATATCAATATTCCAAATAAGATATATTATTTTAGCATATAAAATTCGGCAATTCAATATAAATAGAAACTATATTTTAAAAAATATATAGTGACAAATTGAATTTCTGCTGATATAATAATTGTAACTTTGTTACAAATTAAAAATTCGGGAGATTTATGAATGGAACTTACAGAAGCCTATAAAGTTATAGAAAAGTATCTTACAGACACAAATAATGAGCTTGGTTTTTCAAAAGTTAAAACAGAAGATGCATTAAAATTTAAGGGCAATAGGGGTCTTTACCGTTTGTTATATGATGCTGAAACTCAGATTTTATCCTTTGAATGCGCTTATGAGGATAACGGTGATGAAACAAAGTTTGAAACGGTTTCAAAATCACTTTTTGAGCTTGGTACTGCTGATGAAAGAAACTGCCGCTCTGTTTCCAATGAGATTGCAGACGAGGTTAAATCTCTGTTTGCTGCAAGAAAAAAGGTTGATCTTGATAAGGTTAAAATGCCAAAGGGCGTTTCAAGAGGAAAGGCAAAAAGCGGAGTTATCAGCTATGATACCGATTCTCTTGCAAACCGTTTCGGTGTTTTGTATCCCGATTTAAAAGAAGATATTAAACGTAATATTTCGGAATACGGTGAGTTTCTGCCTGAAACCTTTTTTGCTGAAATCGGTACACCAAGGGTACTTGATGTTATAAAAAACGGAGATAAGGCAGAGCAGAAAAAACTGTTTAAAATGCTTACTGAGGTTTATGAGGACGGCACAAATGAGGTTCAGGATATTATAGGTGTTTCCATTCTTGGCGAAATGAGAAATGATCCTGAAATGATGGCAGTTGCCGATGAATATATGTCCGAGTATATGGCAGGACCTGTTCATGAAATCAATAAGCTTACCGCAAGAAACAGCAGATTAACAAAGAAGCTTAAAAATCCGCCGCCATTCAAGCCTAAAAAGAAGAAAAAGTCACCGCTTCAGAGTGTACTTGCACAGGGTCAGAAATCCTGATTTGGCATATAATTAAATATGAAATGAAGTATATGGTTGCATACAGCAGGAATTGTATGCGGCCATTTTTTTCGGATTTAATCAATGTTGCGGGCAAACATTGCACAATATTGATAATAAATTAACAAAGTGTTGTTAATTTATACAAAGTTGATATCTAAGCATTGACAAAAAGTTAAACATCTTTATAATAAAAGCTACACGTTTTTAATAAAGCTTATGAAAGAGAGGATATATTTATGGCACGTGTTTATAATTTCAGTGCAGGACCTTCAACACTTCCTGTATCTGTTCTTGAAAAAGCAGGAGCAGAAATTCTTGATTATAAAGGCTCAGGTCAGTCTGTTATGGAAATGAGCCACCGTTCAAAGGTATTTGATGACATTATTAAAGAAGCAGAGGCGCTTTTAAGGGAACTTTATAATATTCCCGAAAACTATAAGGTGTTATTTCTTCAGGGCGGTGCATCTGCACAGTTTTCTGCTATTCCGCTTAACTTTATGAATGGATCAGGCAAGGCAGATTATATTATCACAGGTCAGTGGGCTAAAAAGGCTTTTCAGGAGGCTCAGAAGTACGGTGATGCTAAAGCTGTTGCATCATCTGCGGATAAAACCTTCAGCTATATTCCTAAAACAAAGCCTGAGGATTTCAGAGAAGATGCAGATTATGTTTATATTTGCTTAAATAATACAATCTATGGAACTGTTTATAAGGAGCTTCCTCCTGTTGGTGATAAGGTTCTTATTGCCGACGTTTCTTCCTGTGCACTTTCAGAGCCGCTTGATATTTCAAAATTCGGTGTTGTTTATTTCGGTGCACAGAAGAATGTTGCTCCTGCAGGTCTTGTTGTTGCAATTATCCGTGAGGATTTGCTCGGTAAGGCAAGAGATATCTGCCCGGTTATGATGGATTATAAGGTTCAGGCTGATGCAGATTCACTTTACAATACGCCTCCTTGCTGGACAATTTATATCTGCAAGCTTGTGCTTGATTGGATTAAGGAAACCTTCGGTGGACTGGAAGGTCTTAAAGAATATAATGAAAAGAAAGCAGCAGTTCTTTATAATTTCCTTGACAGCAGTGAAATGTTCAAGGGAACAGTTATTCCGGAGGACCGCTCACTTATGAACGTTCCTTTTGTTACAGACAGTGAAGAGCTTAATGCAAAATTCATCAAGGAAGCAACAGCAGCTGGCTTTGTTAACCTTAAGGGTCACAGAAGCGTTGGCGGAATGAGAGCATCTATCTACAATGCTATGCCTATTGAGGGCGTTGAAAAGCTTGTTGAATTTATGAAGAAATTTGAGGAGGATAATAAATAATGTTTAATATCAAAACCTTAAATAAAATTTCAGATGTAGGTCTTTCAAAGTTTGATACAGCCAAATATGTATATGGTGACAGTGTTGAAAATCCAGATGCAGTTATGGTGCGTTCTGCATCCATGCACGATATGGAAATGCCGCAGTCTCTTCTTGCAATTGCAAGAGCAGGTGCAGGTGTTAACAATATTCCTGTAGCTGACTGCACGGATAAGGGTATTGTTGTTTTCAATACACCGGGTGCAAATGCAAATGCTGTTAAGGAGCTTGTTATTTGCGGCCTTCTTCTTTCAAGCCGTAAGATTACAAAGGCTATTGAATGGTGCAAAACAATTAAGAATGATGAAAATGTAAGCAAAAGCGTTGAAAAGGGTAAATCGGCATTTGCAGGTCCTGAAATCAAGGGCAAAACACTTGCGGTTATAGGTCTTGGTGCTATCGGCAGACTTGTTGCAAACGCAGCAGTTGATCTTGGTATGAATGTTATCGGTTACGATCCGTTCCTTTCAGATGCAGCAGCGCAGACTCTTAAAAAAGAGGTTGCAGTGAACAATAATCTTGATGAGCTTTTCCCTGTTGCAGATTATATCACCGTTCACGTTCCGCTTACTCCTGAAACGAAAGAGCTCATCTGCGCAGCA
Organism: uncultured Eubacterium sp.; assembly: GCA_910577215.1. GTDB lineage: Bacteria > Bacillota > Clostridia > Oscillospirales > Acutalibacteraceae > Eubacterium_R. The sequence goes on from CAJTMQ010000003.1 coordinate 65,315, forward strand.
AACATTGAAAAGATGAAAAATACAGTAAGAATTCTCAATTTTGCACGCGGTGATCTTGCAAACAGTGCAGATATTATTTCTGCCCTTGAAGATGGCAGAATGGCTGCATATGTAACAGATTTTCCGTCTGCAGAGCTTATTGATGTGGATGGTGTTATCGCACTTCCTCATCTTGGTGCTTCAACACCCGAGAGTGAGGAAAACTGCGCATCTATGGGTGCATTTGAACTTGTTGATTTTCTTGAAAACGGCAATATTAAAAACTCTGTTAATATGCCTGCAGTTTCAACAGACAGATGCGGTGTTGCAAGAATTACGGTGATTCATAAGAATCAGCCGAATATGATTGCAACGATTACTGACACAATCAGCAAGGACGGCATTAATATTGCAAACTTTGAGGATAAAAACCGCGGTGAGATTGCTTACAGTATTATTGATACGGATTCTGATGTTTCAGAAGCAGTTGTTGATGATATTAAAAAGATAGACGGTGTTATCAGAATCAGAGTTATCAAATAAAATTTTATAGT
>CAJTMQ010000004.1:0-17822 GCA_910577215.1 uncultured Eubacterium sp.
TATTGAAGAAATATATTATATTTGATATAATACTGAATTGGTGAAGATTATGGAAAATGTTAAAGATAAAATTGAAGAACTGCGTAAAACTCTGAAATACCATAGTGACAGGTATTATAATGATGATGCCCCCGAAATTGAAGATTATGAATATGATATGATGATGAGGGAACTGAAAACTCTTGAAGAGAAGTATCCCGAATATGATTCTGCCGATTCACCAACCAAAAGAGTCGGCGGTAAAGCAGATAATTCTTTTAACAGTGTTGTTCATAATGTACGTATGGAATCACTGCAGGACGCATTTTCAAAGGATGAGCTTTATGATTTTGAAAAGCGCGTACTTGATGCTGTTGATAAGCCTCGTTATTGTGTTGAGCCTAAAATAGACGGACTTTCCGTGAGCCTTGAATATGAAAACGGTGTTTTTTTGCGCGGCTCAACAAGGGGTGACGGTAATGTTGGTGAGGATGTAAGCGGTAATATTAAAGTAATTCACAATGTTCCTCTTAAGCTTAATAAACCCATTCCGTATCTTGAAGTTCGCGGCGAGGTTTATATGCCTAAAAAGAGTTTTGAGCGTGTTGTTGACAGGCAGCTTTTAAATAATGAAAAACCGTTTAAAAACCCGCGTAATGCTGCTGCAGGCTCATTAAGGCAAAAGGATAGTGAGGTTGCCGCAACACGCGGTCTTGATATTTTTGTTTTTAACGTTCAGCAGGTTGAAGGTGTTACACTTAATTCTCATAAGGAAAGTCTTGATTTTCTTAAAGAGCTTGGCTTTAATACTGTTCCTGATTATACTTTGGTAAACAGCTTTGAAGACGCAATAAATCAGATAGATGAAATCGGCGAAAAAAGAGGCGAGCTTGAATTCGATATTGACGGTGCAGTTATAAAGGTTGATGATTTTGAAATGCGCAGTCTGCTCGGCTCAACCTCAAAATTTCCAAAATGGGCGGTTGCGTTTAAATATCCTCCCGAGGAAAAACAGACAAAGCTGATTGATATTGAAATAGCTGTTGGCAGAACCGGCGTATTAACACCGACGGCTGTGCTTGAGCCGGTTCATCTTGCAGGCACTACGGTTTCAAGAGCAACGCTTCATAATCAGGATTTCATTAATGAAAAGGGCATTGCAATAGGAGATGTTGTAACTGTAAGAAAAGCAGGAGATATTATTCCTGAGGTGCTTTGTGTTAATGAGCATAACAGTGATAAGGTTTATGCATTTCCGAAAATCTGCCCAAGCTGTTCAAGCCCTGTTGTTCAGGAAAATGATGAGGCGGCAATCAGGTGTATAAATCCCGATTGTCCTGCACAGCTTCTGCGCAATCTTATTCATTTCTGTTCAAGAGATGCAATGGATATTGAGGGTCTTGGTCCTGCAATCCTTGAAACCTTTGTCAATAATAAACTGATTGAAAAAACAGAGGATATTTATTTGCTGACCTATGATAAAATTGCGGCTGAAAATCTTGAGGGCTTCAAGGAAAAAAGCATAAACAACATTATTCAATCAATTGAAAAATCAAAGGAAAATGAGTTAGGAAAGCTGATTTTTGCATTAGGCATCCGCCATATCGGTGCAAAGGCAGGAAACCTTCTGGCAAATCATTTTAAGAATATAACCGCTGTTATGGAAGCTGGTGTTCAGGATATTCTGAAGATAGATGGTTTCGGCGAAATTATGGCGGAAAGTGTTGTTGATTTCTTCGGAAATGAAAAATCATGTGAGCTTATTAAAAGTCTTACCGAAAGCGGAGTTAATATGGAATCACACAATGTTGTAAGTGATACACGCTTCAGCGGTAAAACCTTCGTGTTAACAGGAACACTGCCTACACTTAAACGCTCTGAAGCTTCAAAAATCATTGAATCCTTCGGCGGCAAAACATCGTCAAGTGTTTCCAAAAAAACAGATTTCGTTTTAGCAGGCGAAGAAGCAGGAAGTAAGCTTGATAAAGCAAACACACTTAGTATAGAAGTAATAAGAACAGTTTATGGAAATGATAAAATGAGAGAATTCAGAAAAAAACAAAAAAAGCTATTTAAAACTATGAAGGCAATTATAATTTTAAGTGCAGTATTTATATTTGTATATATAGGTGCTCAGCCTTATGTTGCACAGTGGAATGGTTTCGCAGCGTTAGTTTGCAGCTATATCTGTGATTTCCTTGTTATTGCAAATATGTGCATCATTTTTTCCTACTACAATAAATACGGAAAAAGTGATAAATTTCTTGAAGTAATTGAATATGAAATTGATGATTACGGCTATTATTTTACTGCAAGAGAAGAGAAGAATGAAGATGCATTTGTAAAAGCAATGCAGAAGGATTTTACAAGCTGCGGATTTGCAATTAAATCAGGTATTGAAATTGATGAATTTGATTTTTCATTTACTGCTATGAAAAAAAAGGAATTCTTTTATGTAACGGAAATATCATCTTTGTCTAAAGATGACATTCTTGCTTACATAGATGTTGTAATCAACGATATAACCGTGCACAATCTGAAAAGAAGCGGAAATGCGGTTGTGTGTTTTGTTACCGATAAGCCGCAGGAGGATGCAATTGCACTTTCAAAAATGATTACTCCGCTTGGAAAAAAGGAGCAGATTAAAATTGCTGTCGCAATTGCTCAGCCAGGTGAAAGCAGGTGTTATTTCCTTGGAAATATGCCGACAAAGTGCCAGCAGATGATTGCAAGCTATGTTTTAAAATGCTCACTGCCGATTGCGGATAAATATAAGGGTGAAAGGCATCTGCCGTTTCAGGATAAGCTTGAAATACACATGGCGGATTTTAATATTAAAGATTTTAAGAATGGTACATTTTATGCCCATTAAGGAGTGAATAGTGTGATTTTTACGCTATTCAAATTATACTGCCCTTAAAATTTGCCCGCAACATAATTTTGAGATGGCGGAATTCCCACTATACGCCTTGTCCGGCTACAGCAAAGCGTATTAATAATTTTTAATGAACTATTTGTAGCCGGAAAGGCTATGGGAATTTATATGGATATAAAGGTTAAAGAATATATAGATAGCTTAAAAGGCAAAAAGGTTGCCTTTGTCGGTATGGGTGTTGCAAATGTGCCGTGTGCCAAGTGGCTTGCTTCAAAAGGCATTGATGTTTATGCATGCGATAAAAGAGACAAGGAATTTATTGGCATGGAAGATTGTCTTGAAATGGAAAAGCTTGGCATTCATTTTTCTTTGGGTGATAATTACCTTGCTATTCTGCCCGATATGGATATAGTTTTTCGTTCTCACGGAATTCTGCCGTTTCAGAATGGCTGGATTGGTGAATGTATTGAAAGAGGGCAGAAGGTTACTACTGAAATGGAAGTTTTTTTCGGTCTTTGCCCTGCAAAAATAATTGCAGTTACAGGCTCTAACGGAAAAACAACCACAACAACGCTTATTTCAAAAATGCTTGAAGCAGATGGCAATCATGTTTATCTTGGCGGAAATATCGGAAAAGCACTGATGCCCGAACTTGAAAATATTACCGAAAATGATATTGCCGTTGTTGAGCTTTCATCCTTTCAGCTTTTAACTATGGGAAATATGGTTCATAAGCCTGATATTGCTGTTGTAACAAATATTGAAAGCACACACCTTGATCATCATATAAGTCTTGATGAATATGTTGATGCCAAAAGAAATATTCTGATTTATCAGAGCAGGGATGCCAAAACGGTTCTTAATGCAGACTGTGATTATTCAATCGGCGGCAGAGTTTACCATGATATGCGTTTTGATGTAAGAGGCAATCTTTATCAGTTTTCCATAAAGCATCCGGTAGAAAGCGGTGCCTATATGAAAGAAAACGGTGATATAGTTTACCGTGAAAACGGCAGTGAAACATATGTTATGAATAAGAACGACATAATCATTCCGGGGATGCATAATGTTGAGAATTACTGCACAGCCGTAACAGCAGTATGGGGAATGGTTAAGCCCGAAACAGTTAAGCATATTGCTCAAACATTTGGCGGTGTTGAGCACAGAATTGAATTTGTGCGTGAATATAAAGGTGTGCGTTATTATAATGATTCAATTGCCACATCCCCCTCACGTGTTATAAGTGGACTGAAAGCATTTAACAGCAAAATTATTATGCTGTGCGGCGGCTCTGATAAGGGCAATGATATGCGTGAAATGGTGCCGTATATACTTGAAAAGGTTAAGCTGCTTGTGCTTAATGGTGCAACAGCAGATAAAATCTATGAATCGGTTGTTTCTGATGAAAATTATGAAAACAGCGGACTGGAAATTGTAAAAACAGATACTATGGAAAATGCTTTGCAGATAGCAAGGGATAAGGCGAAGAGCGGGGATATAGTTTCACTTTGTCCCGCCTGTCCTGCGTTTGATCAGTTTAAAACCTTTGAATACAGGGGACGAAAATTTAAAGAATTAGTGAATGGATTTGATGATTAATGAATACGAACGAACTTATAAAAAAGCTGACGTCAGTTCCTGCTGTCGGCGGAAATGAAGATAAAATTATTGAAGTTCTCACTGAGCTTCTTTCACCCTACGGTGAAGTCAGAACAGATGCAATTAACAATGTTATATGCACCTTTGGTGAGGGTTATCATATTCTTCTGGATGCACATATTGATGAAATCGGATTAACTGTTACATCAATTACGGATGACGGCTTTCTCAAGCTTGGAGCGTGCGGCGGAATAGACAGAAGAATGCTTCTTGGTTCGGAGGTTTCTGTTTGGGGAACGAAAGAGATTTTTGGTGTTATTTCAACACTGCCTCCGCATCTTCAGAAGGCATCCGATGAAAAAAAAGTGCCTGAAATTTCCGAGATATCTGTTGATATAGGAATGAGCAGAGAAGAAGCAGAAAAATGTATTCCTCTTGGAAGTAAGGTTACCTTTAAGCGTCAGTTTACAGAGCTTTTAAATAATCAGATATCTTCAAACTGTCTTGATGACAGGGCAGGTGTTGCGGCTTTACTGCTTGCTCTTGATAAATTAAAAAAGCTTCCTTTAAAGGTTACTGTGCTTCTATCAACGCAGGAGGAATTGGGTACCAGAGGTGCAAAAACAGGTTCATTTGGCTTAAAGGCGGATGAAGCAATTGTTGTTGATGTATCCTTTGGTTATACTCCGAATTGTAATAAAGAGGAATGCGGCGAAATCGGCAAGGGTGCAATGATCGGAATTTCACCTACTTTAAATAAAAATATATCAGATGATTTAATTTCTGCTGCAAAACGAAATGATATTAACTATCAGCTTGAGATTATGAATGGCAGAACAGGTACGAATGCAGATGTTATTTCAATTTCCGAAAGCGGAATTAAGTGCGGGCTTATTTCAATACCCCTGAAATATATGCACAGTCCTGTAGAGGTAGTTGATATAAGTGATGTTGAAAGTGTTTCGGATTTAATTGCTGCTTATGCTGAGGGAAAGGCTGGTGCCGAAAATGCTTGAAGAATTATGTCTGCTCAACGGAGCATCAGGTGATGAAAACGCTGTTCGTGATTTTATTATAAAAGAAATCAAAAATTACTGTGAATATAATGTTGATGCACTTGGTTCGATTATTGCTTTAAAAAAAGGAAGAAAAACACCTGAAAAAAGGGTTATGCTTTCCGCTCATATGGATGAGGTGGGTTTTATCATCACACATATTTCGGATGACGGCTATCTTAAATTCAGTCCGGTAGGCGGTATTGACCCCAGAGTTGTTATAGACAGGGTGGTTAATGTTAACGGAAAAAAGGGTGTTATCGGTGCCAAAGCAGTTCATCAGCTTTCTGACGAAGAAAAGAAAACTGCACCTGATTTCTCAAAGCTGTATATTGATATAGGTGCCAAAAATAAGGCGGATGCGGAGAAATATATTTCTTTAGGTGATTTTGCTTATTTTGTATCCGATTATACCGAGTACGGAAACGGCTATATAAAATCAAAAGCACTTGATGACAGGATTGGCTGTATGCTTATGATTGAGCTGATTAAATCAGATTTGGAGTATGATACCTGTTTTTGCTTTAATGTTCAGGAAGAGGTTGGACTGCGTGGTGCTGTATGCACATCATATCAGGTTCAAAGTGATGTTTCCGTTGTGCTTGAAGCAACAACCGCTGCTGATTTATGCGGTGTAACAGGCGGAGAACGCTGCTGTATTCTCGGAAATGGTCCGGTGGTATCTTTTATGGATGGCAGAACTGTTTATGATAAGGTGCTTTACAGTCTTGCATTTGACACTGCACGTGAAAACAATATAAAAATACAAACCAAAACTGCAATTGCAGGCGGAAATGATGCAGGTGCAATTCAGACAAGCGGAAAGGGAAGTCGGGTTATTGCAGTTTCCCTCCCTTGCAGGTATATTCACTCTGCTTCAAGTGTTGTTAAAAAGAGTGATCTGGAAGAAACAAGAAAATTATTAAAGGCTTTGCTACCGAGATTATATGATTAAACAAATAGAAGATATTTCACAATTTAACGGTTATGATTTAACGGATATTTACACTGTGCGTATATTGTCATTGCTGAATGCTTACGGTTGTAAATATCCCTTTGCAAGATTTTATCGGCAGGTTAATGATGATGGAACTGTTACTGCTATATTATCTGTGCTTGATAAGGATATAACAATTTCATTTGCTGAAAATGCTGACAGGGACGAGCTTTCCCGGTTTGTTTCGGTTATAGGTTTTGATTCTGTATTATGTGATGAAACACTTGAAATTGATAGCTGTTATGAATGCGGAATTGTTATGAAAACAGATAAAAGTATTGAAATTCCCTGCAATTGTACGGAGATAGACGAGTATCCGCACCTTTTTGATTTGTACAATTTTATTGATTACGGCGAGATTAATTTTGATTCGTGGTATGTTGATATCAGTCACAGAATACGTCATGGCGCGGCTAAAGCATTTACATTGAATATGGATGAAGAAATTATTTCTTCCGCAATTTTTTCTTCAATATATAAGAAAAATGCAATACTTACAGGTGTTCAGACCAAGCCTGAATTCAGAAAAATGGGCTACGGCTCTGCACTGGTTTCTGCCATGTGCTGTGATTTTAACGGCACCGTGTACTTAATGAGGGAAAACGGAAGAAATGAAAGCTTTTATAAAAAGCTCGGTTTTGAGAATATAGGAAAATGGAGAATATACAAATGATTCCTTTTTTTAAGATTGATGAAAAAATAGAAAATGCCTCAGACAGGGCAATGCTTAAGTGCAAAAATCAGTTTGAGAAAATAGAGAAAATTGCAGAATATAATCAATTTAAGGTGCAGTCTGCTTTTATTGAATTCGGCATATCCGAAAGTCATTTTGTTTCGTCTACAGGCTATGGTTATAATGACAGGGGGCGGGATACACTTGATAAGGTATGGGCCAAGGTTTTCGGTGCAGAGGATGCGATTGTTCGTCATAATTTCACCTGCGGCACGCATACACTTGCAACCGCACTTTTCGGTGTGCTAAGACCCGGTGATAAAATGCTTTGTGTTACGGGTACACCTTATGACACGATTCACAATGTAATCGGTATTTCCGGCTCTGATATGGGTTCTTTAAAGGATTTCGGTGTTTTGTATGATGAAGTTCCTTTAAAAAACGAAAAACTTGATTATGCAGCTATAGAACGTGCCGTTGATGATACGGTTACCATGGTTTATATTCAGCGCAGCCGCGGCTATGAGCTTAGACCGAGCCTTTTGATAGAAGAAATTGAAAAGGTAATTAAAATTGCAAAAGGTAAGAACCCGAATGTTATTGTTATGGTTGACAATTGCTATGGTGAGTTTGTGCAGACAAAGGAACCTACAGATGTCGGTGCAGATTTGATTGCAGGCTCGCTTATAAAGAATGCAGGCGGCGGAATTGCCACAACCGGCGGTTACATAGCGGGCAGAAGTGATTTGGTTGAGAAATGTGCGTATCGTCTGACAACACCGGGTCTTGGCAGAGAGGTAGGGGCAACGCTTGGTCATAACAGAGAATTATATATGGGCTTGTTTTATGCTCCTCATACAGCTGGTGAAGCGCTTAAAAGTGCCGTTTATATATCTGCTCTTTTTGAAGATTTCGGGTATGATACAACGCCTGCGTTTGATGCAGAAAGAGGAGATATAGTTCAGTCTTTAGGTCTTGAAAATCCTGATAGTCTTGTTGCTTTCTGTCAGGGTATCCAAAGCGGCAGCCCTATAGACAGTTATTGTATGCCTGAGCCTTGGGATATGCCCGGATATGACAGTAAGGTGGTTATGGCTGCTGGTGCATTTACACTTGGTTCTTCCATAGAGCTTTCGGCAGATGCCCCTATAAGAGAGCCGTATTATGCATGGATACAGGGCGGACTGAATTTTCACAGTGCAAAAATATGTGCAATGCTTGCAGCACAGAAAATGTTGGAAAGAGGATTATTGAAATAATGTATAACTTCAGCGGAATAAAACCTGAAATAGTTGAGCTTTTATCATTGAACAGATTTAATGATTCAAAGGCATTTTATGAAGAACATAAGGAAACCTTAAAGCAGGGCGCAACAATCCCTATGAGGCAGATTGTGCTTGATTTATCGGATATGATGAGCGAGCTTGATCCGCTTGCGGATTTAAACCCTGTTTATTCCGTTTCAAGAATAAGAAGAGATACCAGGCGAACAAAAAACAAAATGCTGTATCGTGAAAATCTGTGGCTTATGTTAAGAAGAAATAAGGTTGCATTTCCTTTTGCACCGTTTTATTGGTTTGAATTTCTTCCTGCAGGATATGCCTTCGGCTTGGGAATGTGGACTCAGAAGCCGTCACAGTTTGATGTTGTCAGGCAGAAAATTCTTGAAGAGCCGAAAAGATGGCTTGATGCGGTTAAAGCAACGGAAAATGCAGGCTTAACTTACGGAACGCGTGATTATTACAAAAAAGATAAAGTGCCTGATGCACCCGAAGAATTAAAGCAATATCTTAATGCCAAGAATATGGAATTTGTTTGTTGGAATTCCAATCTTGAAAATATTGCTTCAAGCAAGCTTATTGATGAACTGAGGCTTATGCTTGATATTTCTTCACCTATGTATCAGTTCTTAATAGAAGCTTATGATAAAGCAGTCAGTGAGGGTTTAATAAATGCAGATGATTACAGAAGATAGCTTGTTAAAGCTGAAAAGCGGCACGGATATAAGAGGTGTTGCAGTTGAAACAGAAACAGAGAAGGTTGAATTAACAGATGAGGTTGTTGAAAAAATCTGCACCGCATTTGTAATTTGGCTCAGAAAAAAAGAGAATAAAGATGATTTAAGAATTGCTGTAGGTCATGATTCAAGAATATCTGCCCAAAGGATTAAAAATGCTGCTATAAAAGCATTTATCAGTGAGGGTACAGCGGTTTATGATTGTTATTTGGCGTCCACGCCTTCTATGTTTATGTCTATCGTTCTTGATATTCAGGTTGATGCTTCGCTTGAAATAACAGCCTCTCATCATCCTTATCAAAGAAACGGACTTAAATTCTTTACACGAAACGGTGGTCTTGAGGGAAAAGACGTTAAAGATATACTTGAGCTTGCTTACAGTGCTGAATTAGGCACGAAAGAGGGCAAAGTTATTCCTTACAACTTTATGCACGTTTATTGCGAGCATTTAAGAAACACTATAATCAAAGAGGTTGATTGCGGTAATAAGCCGCTTGCAGGACTTAAAATTTCAGTTGATGCAGGAAACGGTGTGGGCGGTTTTTATGCTTCTGACGTTCTTGAACCTCTTGGTGCAGATGTAAGCGGCAGTCAGTTTTTAGAGCCTGACGGAATGTTTCCCAATCACATTCCTAATCCTGAAAATAAAGAGGCAATTGCTTCTGCCTGTGAAATGGTAAAGAACTCAAAGTCTGATTTCGGTCTTATTTTTGATACAGATGTAGACAGAATGGGCTGTGTAAGTGCAGACGGCGAAGAAATTAACAGAAACCGCTTGGTTGCACTTGCTTCCGTTATTGCACTTGATGGCAACAGCGGTGCAACCGTTGTAACGGACAGTCTTACTTCAGATGGATTAAGAGAATTTATTGAGAAGGATTTGGGGGGTAAACAGCTTCGCTTTAAGCGCGGATATAAAAATGTTATTGATAAATCCATAGAGCTTAATAACGGCGGTGTTAATTCTCCGCTTGCTATTGAAACCAGCGGTCATGCGGCACTTAAAGAAAATTATTTTCTGGATGACGGTGCGTATCTTGCTACAAAAATTGTTATTCTGCTTGCAAAACTGAATCAGCAGGGAAAATGTATTGATGATTTAATTAAAAATCTTAAAGAACCTGCTGAAAGTGTTGAAATCAGAATTCCTATTTTGCTTGATAATTTCACTGCATACGGTGAGAAGGTTATTGCAGACTTACAGAAGTATGCGGAAAACAGAGACGGCTGGGAAGTTGAAAAAGAAAATTATGAGGGTGTAAGAATAAATGTTAAAGGCGGTTGGTTTTTGCTTCGTCTTTCAGTTCACGATCCTATTCTTCCTCTGAATATAGAAAATGATAATATAGGTGTTTGTGCGGAAATTGCAAAAGAGCTTAAAGAATTTTTTGCTTCCTTTGACAAGCTTGATTTAAAAAATTTTGATTAACTGAAGGATGCAGTATGTTACATTTTATCTTCGGCCGTTCGGGCTATGGCAAAACTGAATATTGTTTTTCTGCAATTGAAAGCCTTGTAAAAAACGGCGAAGATAAAATATTGCTTATAACACCTGAGCAGTACAATTTTACCGCCGAACGCAGGCTGCTTAAATCGCTTGGTGAAAAAAATATCTGCAAGGTTGAGAATTCTTCTTTTTCACGCCTTAACAATGAGGTTTCAAGGCTTTACGGAGGCAATGCTCTTCCTGTAATATCAGGCGGCGGAAAAGCTGTTTTAATGAAAAAGGCTGTTGATTCTGTGAAAGACAGCCTGCGTGTATTTAATAAAAAAATAAACTCATCTTCCTTTGTAACATCTATGGTTAAAATATATGATGAAATGAAATCCTGCGATATATCTTCTGCTGAGATGCTTGCCGCATCGGGTAGAGTGGATAAGGAAGTGCTTTCACGCAAGCTGTATGATATGAGCTTAATAATAGAGGCATATGAAAAGCTTTTAGACGGCAATTACTTTGATTCTGCTGATGAACTCTCAAGGCTTTATGACAAGCTGGTTGATACAGACTATTTAAAGGACAGAAGTGTGTTTATAGATGGATTTAACGGCTTTGTTGCAAATGAGTATAAGATTTTAGAGTACATTATCAAAACTGCTAAGGATATTACCATAACGCTTGCAACAGACTCTTTCGGAAGCAATGATGAGTATGATCTGTTTTCATATGTAAACAGAAACGCCGAAATCCTGAAAAAAATTGCTGAAAAAAACGGCGTTGAAATTGAAGTTATCAGTCTTGATAAAAATTACAGAACAGATAATAAGGCACTTGCATTTTGTGAAAAATATCTTTATTCAAGAAACAGTAATCAGTTTGAGGAATGCCCGGAAAATATAAAAATTTATTCAGCAAAAAGTGTTTCAGATGAATGTGAGTACATAGCACGTGAAATAAAAAAGGAACTGCGAGAGGGCAAAAGAGCACGAGAAATTGCCGTTATATGCCGTGATATGGACTTTTATTCAAATGAAATCATTTATGCATTCCGTAAATATGAAATACCATTTTATGATGATGAGCGTCAGCCGATTAACACGCAGCCGCTGATGGTGTTTGTTCAGTATCTTTTAAGAACGGTTATATATTCCTTTAAATCAGACGATGTCTTAAGTCTTGCCAAAACGGGACTGACGGATCTTGATTCAAAAAGTATAAGTAATCTTGAAAATTACATATATTTGTGGAACATCAACGGTATAAAAAAATGGGGCAGTGAATTTGAATCATCAACAAAAGGCTTTGTTTCCGAAATTACGGAAAGTGACAGAAACAGGCTTGAAAAAATCAATGCTTCAAGAGATTATTTGTTCAGCAGAATTAACCGTTTTAAAAATTCAATAAAGACTAAAAATGCTAAAGAAATCGGAAGAAGCATTTATAATCTGTTGATTTCATTTCATGTGAATAAAAATTTAAAGGATATTGCACAGCTTCTTTCAGGATATGGAAGAAATGTTCTTGCTGAGGAGCAGGGCAGAGTGTGGGATATTCTTATGAATATTTTAAATCAGCTTGTTACTGTGCTTGGTGATGAAGAAATTACGATTAAGGATTATTTTACTCTGTTTAATATTATGATTTCCTGCGAGGATCTCGGTGTGCTGCCACAGGGGCTTGATAATGTTCAGTTCGGCCAGGCAGACAGAATCAGAGCCGATAATCCTAAATCGGTTTATATTCTCGGTGCTAATGAGGGCGAATTTCCAAGGGCGGTTACAAGCGGAGGACTTTTGTCTGAAAGTGACAGAATTATACTCAGCAATAATGATTTTGAGCTTTATTCCTTCGGTGAAACGCTTAATCTGCAGGAACGTTATTTTGCATATATGGCAACAAGCGTGGCAAGTGAAAGGCTATGTGTCACATATCTCGGAAACGGAGCAAATCCTACACCGTCTGTAATTGTAACCTCGCTGAAAAAGATTTTTCCTGATATAAAAGAAATAAAGTATTCGGATATTCCCGAGATAGATTTGATTGAAAGCAAATCGTCTGCATTTGAAATGATGGCGGAAAGATTTAATTATAACAGCGAATTTTCCGAATCTCTGAAAGAATATTTAAAAAATGATGAGCGCTTTAGTTCAATAAAACTTCTTGCCGAAAATGATGAAATAAGTATTCAGGATTCAAAGCTTTCAACAAGCCTTTTCGGTGAGCATATGTACCTTTCAGCTTCAAGGCTGGAGGATTTTTTCAACTGCCGTTTCAGATATTTCTGCAAGTTCGGGCTTGGTGCAAAGCCGCGCACAAAGGCACAGATGGATGCAATGAAAACGGGCACGGTTATTCATTATGTGCTTGAAAACTTAATTGCACAAACAGGCTCTGAAAGGCTTGGGCAGATGAGCAATGCTGAAATCAGAATACTCGTTGACAAATATCTGCGAATGTATCTTGATCATGAAATGGGAAGCAGCAGCGAATTTACAGCAAGATTTACCTATCAGTTTCTTCGTCTTTCAAAAATGCTTTACAGTGTTGTAAGCCGTCTTGCAGCAGAATTTTCTCAAAGTAAATTTGAAGCTAAGGCCTTTGAACTGAATATTGATAAGGACGGCGAAGTTAAGCCTGTAATCATCAGTCTTGACAGCGGCGGAACGGTTCAGCTTCGGGGTGAGGTTGACCGTGTTGATGTGCTGGATGAAAACGGTATTCGATATGTTAGAGTAATAGATTATAAATCCGGCAACAAAAAATTCAGTCTGTCTGATATTCTTTACGGACTTAATTTACAGATGTTTGTATATCTTTTTAATTTATGCAATGATAAAAGCAGTGAGTTTTGCGGAACACCTGCAGGTGTGCTTTATATGCATTCCGCAAGATCTGTTTTCGGTGTTGAACGAAATGCTGATTCATCGTCTGTTATAAAGGAAGAGAACAAAGAATTCAAAATGAAGGGGCTTGTTCTTTATGATGAAGAGCACGATATACTTCAGTCAATGGAAAAGGACTTAGAGGGTAAGTATATACCCGTTAAATATTCAAAGAAAAACGGTATTACAGGCTGTTTTGCATCATTGGAAGAGCTTGGAAGAATAAGCAGAAAGGTTGAAAATCTGATTGCAGAAATGGGAAATCTTCTTCAGAAGGGAAGCATTAACCAGAATCCGATTAATGGTAAAAATCATGATAAAACCTGTGAATTCTGTGATTATTCATCTGTTTGTGCAAGCAGGAGAATTATTGAAAACCGTGAAATGGAAGACCTGAAAGACGATGATGTCATAAAAATTCTTAAGGAGGAATAGACTTTGCCGCAGTGGACTACACAACAGAATAATGCAATAAAAGCAAGAAATGCAAATATTCTTGTTTCGGCTGCTGCAGGCTCAGGTAAAACAGCGGTTTTGGTTGAACGTGTTAAAGAAATAATCACCGATAAATCAAACCCGGTTAATGTAGACCGCCTTTTGATTGTTACCTTCACAAATGCGGCAGCTGCCGAAATGAAATCAAGAATCGCATCAAAGCTTGAAGATATAATTAAAGAAAACCCTGCCGATATGAATGCTCAAAAGCAGATGTCTTTATTACCGTGTGCAAGAATATGTACAATTGATTCCTTCTGTCTGAATCTGGTTAAGGATAATTTTTTTAATCTCGGAATAAGTCAGGATTTTACAATCATTGATGAAGCAGAAGCAAATATACTTTCCGAAACCGCCTTAAATACAGTTCTTGATAGCTTTTATGAAGAAAGCAATCCTGAATTTCTTAAATTAACGGAAATGCTGTCTTCACCCAAGGATGATAAGGCTCTTATTTCCGCTGTTAAGAAGATTTATAATTACATATATGCTCAGCCTTTTCCTATTAAATGGCTTTATGAAATGGCAGAGCTTTATAATCCTTCTGTTTCACTTGAGGAAAGTGTATGGTATTCATATCTCACAGAAGAAATTAAGTCTGCTTTAAACTACGGCAGAAGCCTTGTGCTTCAGTGTATGGATTTGCTTGAGCCGTCTGACGAGCTGTTTGATAAATATTCTGAAAATCTTGAAGATGATTTAAGAATCTATGATTATCTTATTGAGCATTCCGACGGAAAATGGGATGATATAGTCGAATCCTTTAAGAATATATCCTTTTCAAGACTCGCTAATAAAAGAGGATATGAATCACCCATTAAATATGATTTAATATCAAGACGTGATACATATAAAAATATTGTAAATAAAGATTTAAAGGCTCTTTTCTGTGCAATGGCTGATGATTATACCGAGGATATGAAAGAACTTTATCCGCTCTTAAAGAAGCTTTGTGAGGTGGTTGAGGCACTTGATAAGGAGCTTCTTGCACTTAAAGAGCAGCGTAACGGCTATTCTTTTTCGGATGTTGAGCATTTTGCAATCAGATTGCTTGTTGATACTGATGAAAACGGAAATACTTTCAAATCTGATCTGGCAGTTGATATGGAAAATAATTTCTATGAAATACTGATTGACGAGTATCAGGATACGAATGAAGCACAGGATTTAATATATTCAATGCTTTCAAACGGCAAAAACTGTTTTATGGTTGGAGATGTTAAGCAGAGCATTTACCGCTTCAGACTTGCAATGCCGCATATATTTATCAGCAAAAGAAATCAATATAAAAGCTATAATGAAAATGAATGTGATAATGCAAAAATCATTTTAGACAAAAATTTCCGTTCAAGAAAAAATATCTGTGATTATGTTAACTATGTTTTTTCTGCCTTTATGAGCAAAAAGGTTGGCGAAATAGATTATAATGAGAATGAATTTTTGAACTATGGTGCTGATTATGAAGATAAAAATATTTTATCGGCTCAGCTGAAAATTCTGCAGGGCACAAAGGGTAAGGATTTTGATGAAAATGAAGCGGCTTATATTGCAAACACTATTCTCGCTAAGGTTAAAGCAGGAGAGCTTGTAAAGGAAGGTAATTCGTACAGACCTATACGCTTCGGAGATTTTGCAATACTTCTTCGTTCAACTAAAAGGCACATCAATGAATACAATGAAGTTTTAACAGCATTTGGTATTCCTGTTATATGTGATAATTCATCTAATCTGTTTGAAAGCAATGAAATAAAAATACTGCTTTCACTGCTCAGGGTAATTGATAACCCTATGCAGGATATACCGCTGCTTTCGGTTATGATGTCACCACTATATGGTTTCACTGCTGATGAAATGGCTGAAATCAAAACAGAAAGCAATAATAGAAACACAAATCTTTATACGAGTGTTATTAATTCAAAATCTGATAAGGTTAAGTGTTTTCTTGAAGAAATAGATATGTTCGGCAAGGTTGTTGTTACAATGTCTGTTTCATTTTTCATACGCTATATCTGTGAATATAAAAGCATATTTGCGTTTGCAAATGCACTTGGCAACGGAGAGCAAAGGTGTAGAAATATCAGTAAGTTTATTGATTTTGCGGCTGCCTTTGATGCTTCTGACAGTGTTGGTCTTACATCATTTATGCGTTATGCTGATAAGGTTGCGGAGAGTGAAAAAGGAATTGAAAGTGCTTCACTTAATTCTGCTGCAGAAGATGCTGTTGCAATTATGAGTGTTCATCATTCCAAAGGGCTTGAATTTCCTGTTGTGATTCTTGCAGGAGCTTCCAGAAAGTATAATGTCCGCGACCTTGCGGACAGGCTGCTCCTTAGTCCTTTTTTAGGCCTTGGTGTAAGAATGCATAATGAAGAACAGCTTTTTGATTATAATACAATTCCTTATGTGGTTGTTAAGGAACAGAATAAAGCGGCGCTTATCAGTGAAAATCTTCGTGTTCTGTATGTTGCAATGACACGTGCTAAGGAACAGTTTATTTCCTTTGTAACGGTTAATCATCTTGACAGCAGAATCAATACCCTTGCTTCTAAAATTTCAGAGGGATATATTAATCCTTATCAGTGCAGAGGAATTAATTGCGACGGAGATTTTCTGTTAATGGCGGCATTGATTCATCAGAATGGCGGTGAATTAAGAAAACTTATTAATATGAATGTTAAAACCGTTGCTGCAGATTTCCCCTTAGATGTTGAAATTATTAATTCTGTTGATGAAATTGAAGAAATAATTGATACTGAAAAGGCGAAACCAAACAAAAGCATAGTAGAAGCAATTGATAAAAAGATTCAATTTAATTATGAGAACAGCAAATTAGCATCCGTATCTGCCAAAAGAACGGCATCAAGCCTTGATGACAGTGTTAAGAATTTTGATTATTTTGCATCAAGCAAGCCTGCCTTTATGAATGACGGTGAGATGACACCGGGAGAAAAAGGAACAGCTATGCATGCATTTATGCAGTTTTGTGATTATGCTAATGCTAAAAATAATTTGGAGAACGAAATATTGCGTTTAACGGAAAATGCATTTATCACACGGGAGCAGGCAGACAGCTTAAACAGAGAATCACTTTCAGAATTATTTAATTCCGATTTTGCAGACAGAATGTTTAACTCGGATAAAATTTACCGTGAGTTAAAGATTTCTTCATTTGTTAAGGCACGGGATATTGAAGATATTGACAGTGATGAGGAAATTCTTATTCAGGGTATTTCCGACTGTGTGTTTGAGGAAAACGGCGAGCTTGTGTTGGTTGATTATAAAACAGACAGGGTAAAAAGTGAAAAACAGCTGTTGTCGATGTATGAAAATCAGATTGCTTTTTATAAAAATGCCGTTGCAAAAGCTCTTGGAAAGAATGTAAAAGAAGCAGTTTTATATTCATTTAAGCTTGGAAAAGTGTGCCATTATAAATAATTTTAAAAAAACACTTGCTTTTTTAGCTTTGTTGTGGTATTATTCCAAATGTTATGACATTATTGCAAAGAGGTGAAAACAATGAAAGACGGAATTCATCCAAACTATGAAACTTGCACTGTAAAGTGTGCTTGCGGAGCAACTTATGAAACAAAAAGCACTAAGGGCGAGCTCAAAGTTGATATCTGTTCAAAGTGTCATCCTTTCTATACAGGTAAGCAGAAGCTTGTTGATACAGGCGGTCGTGTAGACAGATTCAACAAAAGATATGGCAAAAAGAACTAATCGCAAAATGATTAAGGCAGCGTTTTACGTTGCCTTTTTTGTTCGTTATGGTGTTATCTATGAAAGAATATAAAACAGTTGAATTTGAA
>CAJTMQ010000004.1:17832-18591 GCA_910577215.1 uncultured Eubacterium sp.
TTATTGAAAAAAAATCTAAATTCATCGGCTATGTTAAGCCTGTAAAAACGCAGGAGGAAGCCACGGAATTTATAAATAAAATAAAAAGCAAGCACTGGGATGCAACACATAATGTTTATGCATATGTGCTTCAGGAAAATAATATACAAAGATACAGTGATGACGGTGAGCCTTCAGGCACGGCCGGTGTTCCTGTGCTTGATGTTATATTAAAGAGCAATCTTGTTGATGTCTGTGTTGTTGTAACACGTTATTTTGGCGGAACACTGCTCGGCGCAGGCGGACTTGTAAGAGCATATTCTCACGGATCAAAAATTGCTGTTGAAGCGGGAAATATTATAACAATGGCACCGTGTTCAATATTGAAGGTTTGTGTTGATTACAGTTTTTATGACAGGCTGAATATATTGCTTAACGATTTTTCAGCAAATGTTGAGGATACACAGTTTTCCGATAATGTTTCAGTTACTTTTTCGATAAAACAGGAGAAAACTGCTGATTTGCAGAATAAGCTTACTGATTTGAGTAACGGACTCTATAAGTTAAATGAAATAGGGGAAAAGTTTGCAAAAATATAAACCGCAGTTGTTATTTCTGCGGCTTTTTGAGATTTATTATATTTATTTCGGGATGGTTAAATAACCTTAACGGAAATTCAGCATTTCCAAGTCCTCGGCTTATAATCAGCTTGGGTCTTTCACCAACGCTTCCTTTTGCATATTTCGGGAAAAATCCCTGCCCGGGGCTGAATACAGGTCC
>CAJTMQ010000004.1:18624-18855 GCA_910577215.1 uncultured Eubacterium sp.
CCGCCGTGTGCGTGACCTGACAGCTGAATGTCAAAATCGTACTGTGAATAATTATTTTCTTTTACATACTCAAAATTTTCGGGGAAATGGCTTAAAACAAATTTAAAGCCTGTGCAATTGTTAAGTTTGTTGAAATAAGGTGTCATATCCTTATATACAAATGTACCTTTTTTTCTTGCGGCATAATCTTCAAAATTTGCCTGGTTTTCGTCCAGTCCTAAAACTGCAATG
>CAJTMQ010000004.1:18873-26521 GCA_910577215.1 uncultured Eubacterium sp.
ATCATTTAAAAGAACCGTAAAGCCTATATTTTTTAACTCATCCATAAGAGCCTCAAAACAATCAAGCCTTCTCTCGTGATTGCCTGTGATATAAAACACGGGAGCAATTTTAAGCAGTTCTTTTCCTATATCAAGCATTTTATCTTTATTTTTGCAGTGATCGTTGATATAGTCACCTGTAATCATAATTGCATCAGGTCTAATTTCAGTGAGCTTCTCAATAACCTTATGAAATGGTTTTGAATGCATATCGGAAAGATGAGCAACTTTCATATCATTGTTTAGTTTTTCGCTTGAAACGGAATATTCAGTTATATCAATTTTATTGTTTTGATAATAACAGAATAAAAATATAAGTATTAAAATGATTGCTGTTATGCCGTAAATCATAAATTACACCTCTTTTTGATGATAAACTTAAATAAAAATGAAGTCAAGCTAAAAATTTTAAGATTTTTAAAGGGATTATAGCCAATATTGCGTATAATTAATAAGTGTTGTAATAAAAAGGTGATATTTTGGATAAAATTATCAGAGAACGCGCTGAAAGAAATGAAAGGCTGATTTTATCGGAAAAAGCTGTTTTATCTGAAAATTCAGTCGGACGGGCTGTTCCTGAAGAGGAGTGTTCTATAAGGACCTGCTTTCAGCGGGACAGGGATAGAATTATTCATTCCCAGTCTTTCAGACGTTTAAAGCATAAAACACAGGTTTTTCTTGCACCTAACGGTGACCATTACAGAACCAGACTTACACATACACTTGAGGTTGCACAGATTGCCAGAACAATTGCAAGAGCCCTGCGCCTAAATGAGGACTTAACTGAGGCAATTGCACTTGGTCACGATTTAGGGCATACACCGTTTGGTCATGCCGGAGAAAGAGCACTGAACAGCCTTTCTTCAATTGATTTCAGGCATTATGAGCAGAGTGTTCGTGTTGTACGTAAAATTGAAAAATGCGGAAAAGGCTTAAACCTTACAGGCGAGGTTATAAACGGAATAGGCTGCCATACCAGAGGGGAAAAGGCATTTACTCTTGAAGGGCAGATTATCAGATTGGCAGACAGAATTGCTTATATAAATCACGATATTGATGATGCTGTTGTTGCGGGCGTTATGCAGGAGGAAGATATTCCTTATCATTTACGAAGTGTTTTGGGCAGTAAAAAGTCAGAACGAATTAATAATCTTGTATATGACGCAGTGGAAAACAGCTTTGATGAAATAAAGCTTAGTGATGATTTTTCAGAGGCTTTTTCAGAACTTCACGATTTTATGAATAAAAAGGTTTATACAAGTGAGGTATGCAAAACAGAGGATGAAAAGGCCGCTCACATTATTGAAAAGCTTTATTTGTTCTTTTTAGATGATATACATGCTATGCCTCGCGAATATGTCAGAATAGCTGAGTGTGAGGGAAAAGACAGAGCCGTATGCGATTACATTGCTGGTATGAGTGATACATATGCATTAAGAATGTTTAACGAATTGTTTATTCCGAAGTTTAAAACAGATTAGTAAAGGAGTTGAAATTATGCCGCTTAATGATTCATTTTTGCAGGAATTAAAATATAAAACGGATATTGAAGACATAATTTCAACATATGTCACATTAAAGCGCAGGGGGGCTACTTTGGTTGGCTTATGTCCGTTTCATAACGAGAAAACCCCCTCATTTACAGTATATCCGGAAACGCAGTCCTTTTATTGTTTTGGCTGCGGAGCAGGCGGAGATGCAGTTGGCTTTATCAGAAAAATTGAAAATCTTGATTATATGGATGCGGTTAAATCCCTTGCAGAAAGAGCAGGTATGCAGATGCCTGCGGATGGATTTGACGACAGTCTGTCCAAAAGACGGCGCCGTGTGCTTGAAGCGAACAGAGCAGCTGCAAAATTTTTCCATTCCTGCTTATTAAGCAAAGAAGGGGAATCAGGTCTTAAGTATTTTCTGAATAGAGGATTAACAAAAAATACAATAACCAAATTCGGATTGGGATTTGCTCCGCATTCATTTGATGCTCTTATAAAACATCTTAAAACAAAGGGTTTTTCACTTTCCGAAATGCTTGAAGCCGGTCTTGTCAGAAAAAATGACAGAGGTTATTATGATAACTTCAGAAACCGTGTTATGACGCCTATTATTGATGTTCGCGGCAATGTTATAGCGTTCGGCGGGCGTGTATTGGATGACAGTAAGCCAAAGTATATAAATACAGGTGATACCCTTGCTTATAAAAAGACAAATGAGCTTTTTGCCCTCAACTTTGCAAAGGACTGCGGCAAGGATACACTTATTCTTTGTGAAGGATATATGGATGTTATTGCAATGCATCAGGCAGGCTTTACAAATGCCGTTGCCGGCTGCGGAACGGCATTAACAAACGAACAGGTTCGTCTTATCAGCAGATATGCTAAAGAGGTTATTCTTGCTTATGATGCCGATGAAGCAGGGCAGAAGGCAGTTACCAAGGCTATTCAGCTTTTTAAGCAGACAGACATTAAAATAAAAGTTCCTGTATTCCAATATGGCAAAGACCCTGATGAAATCATTAAAAATGTTGGTGCGGAAAAGTTCGGCGGTATGCTCGAAGGTGCTACAAGTGATCTTGAATTCAAAATTCTTGAAATAAGGAAGAAGCATAATCTGAATTTTACGCAGGGCAAAATAGATTTTGTTAACGATGTTATAAAAATTCTTGCCAATACCTCGCCGATTGAGAAGGATTTATATGTTTCCAGGCTATCCGAGGAGCTTGGCATAGACGTAAGAAACTTTAAAGCTCAGCTTGATGATTACATTAAAAGAAAAAGGTATTCAAACAAAAAAGCAGAGTATAAGAAGATTGTTAATGACAGTATAAGGCAGAATGCTAAAATTTCTTATGAAAACGGTGCAACTGCTAAAAAATATAAAGCAGAAGAAAGAATGATTTATCTGTTGATAAAATATCCCGATTGCTATAAAATGCTGAAGGATTTTTCTTCTGAATGCTTAACCGAGGGCTTTATAAGAAAAATTTTTGACCTTATCTGTGAAAATATAGCCAATGGTGCCGATACGGACATCACGAATTTCGGAGACAAACTTACTGTTGATGAATCGGGCAGATTTTCGGGCATTATTGCAAGAGGAAAAGAAAGTGCAAATTCTAAAGAGGAATTTTCTGATTGTTTAAAGGTTATTCAGGCAGAGTATAACAAAAACAGCAATAAAACTGTTTCGTCTATGGATGATGATGAATTCAGAAAAGCTTTTGGAAATACATAAAAAGAGGAGAAAAATATGGATAGTAAAATTAATCTTTCACCTGCTCAGCATGTTTCAGATGAAAAAAAGAATAATGCTTTTAAGAAGCTTGTGGAAAAAGGTAAGGCTGTAGGTCATCTTACAGCGCAGGAAATTGATAATCTTATCGTTGAGCTTGATCTTGATGTTGATGAACTGGAAAAGCTTAATGATTTGCTTGACGGTTCAAATATCAGCATTGTTGATGATTTCTCAGCAGAAGCGTTGGACGGCATTACACTTGAGGTTGAGCTTCCTAAGGATACAGATGCTGCTGATACAGTTGCAACGAATGACAGTGCTGCAATGGATGATCCTGTTAAGGTTTATCTTAAAGAAATAGGCAGAGTGCCGCTTCTTACACCTGAAGAGGAAATTGAGTTCGCTATTCGTATTGCGGATGATGATCCTGTTGCAAAGAAAAGGCTTGCGGAGGCAAACCTCCGTCTTGTTGTAAGCATTGCCAAAAGATATGTGGGCAGAGGAATGCAGTTCCTTGATCTTATTCAGGAAGGCAATATGGGTTTGATTAAAGCAGTTGATAAGTTTGATTATACAAAGGGCTTTAAGTTTTCTACCTATGCTACATGGTGGATTAGACAAGCTATCACACGTGCAATTGCCGATCAGGCAAGAACAATAAGAATTCCGGTTCATATGGTTGAAACAATCAATAAGGTAAAGAAAGCAAACAGCCAGCTGCTTCATCAGAACGGAAAAGAGCCTACTCCTGAGGAAATTGCTGACTTTCTTGAAATGCCAACAGAAAAGGTAAGGGAAATTTTACGTGTTGCACAGGAGCCTGTTTCACTTGAAACACCTATCGGCGAGGAAGAAGATTCACACCTTGGTGATTTTATTCCTGATGATGATGCTCTTGCCCCTGCTGATGCTGCATCTATGAGTCTTTTGAAAGAGCAGCTTGCCGATGTTCTTAAAACGCTTACTCCGAGAGAAGAAA
This sequence comes from uncultured Eubacterium sp., assembly GCA_910577215.1. Lineage (GTDB taxonomy): Bacteria > Bacillota > Clostridia > Oscillospirales > Acutalibacteraceae > Eubacterium_R. Next base: position 23,123 of record CAJTMQ010000004.1, read on the forward strand.
AGGTACTTGCTCTCAGATTTGGTCTTGAGGATGGAAATCCGAAAACGCTTGAAGAGGTTGGCAGAGTATTTAATGTAACACGTGAGCGTATCCGTCAGATAGAAGCTAAGGCATTAAGAAAGTTACGTCACCCAAGCAGAAGTAAAAAATTAAAGGACTTTTTAGACTGATGATTACACAGGAACAGATTGCAAGAATTAATGAGCTTGCCCATAAGTCAAAGGCTGAGGGGCTCAATGAGGTTGAAAAGGAAGAGCAGGCAAAGCTCCGCAGACTTTATATTGACAGCTTCAAGGAAAGCCTTGTAGGGCAGCTTGAAAACACATATATTGTTGATGAAAAGGGTAACAAAAGGAAAGTTACAAGAAAAGGAAAATGCGAAAATTAATTATTATCGAGGGATTGGACGGCAGCGGAAAATCCACACAGGTTAAGTTGCTTGAAGAATATTTCAAAGCTAAAAATATTGATTATAAAAAGATTAAATTGCCTGATTACGATAATCCGTCAAGCACACTTGTGAAAATGTATCTTGGCGGCGAGTTCGGAAAATCAGCAGATGATGTTAATGCGTATGCTGCAGGTGCATTCTATGCGGTGGATAGGTTTGCGTCTTATAAGCTTAATTGGGGCAGTGATTACGAAAAGGGTACTGTTATATTGGCAGATCGTTATGCAACGTCCAATTCTATATATCAAATGGAAAAAATTTCTGAGGATGAGTGGGATTCTTACCTTGAGTGGAGTGCGGATTTTGAATATAACAAAATCGGTATTCCCAGTCCTGATGCCGTTATTTATCTTGATATGCCTGTTGAAATTTCACAAAGGCTTATGACATCACGCTATAATGGAGATGAGGGCAAGAAGGATGTTCACGAGGTGAACGTTGAGTTTTTAAAAAAATGCCGCAAATCAGCTCTATACACCGCAAATAAGCAGGGTTGGAAGGTAGTTGAATGTTCAGACGGTGAAAATCCGCTCTCTATTGACAGAATACATAAAGAAATAATTAAAATAGTTGAAGAGGAATTATGTTAGAATTTAAAACTCCTGAAATTAACGATAAAAAGTGGGTTGATGAATGCTTTTCATATGCTCATAGTATGAATTGTGAATATACTTTCGGAAGCATATATGTGTGGCATACTGCTTATCGTACACAGATTGCTCATTATAAAGACTTTTTTATTTGCCGCTGGGGCAAGAAGGATGATTATTCATATTCTCTTCCGATTGGCAAGGGTGATTTTAAGGATGCCGTTATTCAGATAATTGAAGATGCAAAGGCAATCGGAATAACACCGAGAATTTACGGTATAACCGAAAGCTATAAAACGATGCTTGTTGAGGCTTTTCCGAATGAATTTGAGTTTAAATATGATGACGGAAGCAATGATTACATTTACAATGCTTCTGATTTGGCGGAGCTTAAAGGAAAAAAATATCACGGAAAAAGAAATCATATAGCAAACTTTAAGCGCAATAATCCGGATTGGACTTATGAGGAAATCACGGAGAATAATATTGCGGACTGCATTGAGCTCCATACCAATTGGATATATGATAAGGATGATAATGATTCCGATTATTCGCTTGAATTTGAATCTGTTTTAACCGGTTTTGAAAATTATAAAGAGCTTGGATTAAAGGGCGGAATCATAAGAGTTAATTCAAAGGCAATTGCCTACACTTACGGAGAACCGCAGAGCAGCACTTGCTTCGTTTCTCATTTTGAAAAAGCACCTGCGGATGTTCAGGGGGCATATGCAATCATTAATCAGGAATTTGCCAAAAGGCTTCTTGATGACGGTTTTGAATTTATTAACCGCGAAGAGGATTTGGGGCTTGAGGGCTTAAGAAAGGCTAAACAGTCTTACCATCCTTGCTTATGGTTGAAAAAAGAATCTGCAATTTATATTGGTGAATAATGATTAGATTTACAGAAAACAAAGAACAGATTATATCTCTTTGGCAGGAGGTATTCGGGGACAGCAGGGAAGATGTTGAATTCTTTTTAAACAACTGCAAAAATAAGGCTTGTCTTGGATATTTTGACGGTAATTTGCTTGTTGCAATGCTGTTTCTTGTTGACTGCAGATATTGCGGTTACAGCGGAAAATATCTTTATGCAGTATGCACAGGAGAGAATCACAGAAAAAGAGGCTATGCCTCCAAGCTGATTAACGAAGCGAAGAAACATATGAATGATTTTTTATGGCTTATTCCTGCTGAAGATTATTTGTTTGATTTATATTCAAAATACGGCTTTGAAACAAAGCTGTACTCAGATTCTTCATATGGAAATAAAGTAGAGTTTTCCGAAAGTGATGACATAGTTGACTATTTGTATGACGGAAGCCGATATGAGTTTCCTAAGGGAATGATTTATTCGGCTATACATCTTCCGGATGGCAATACAGGTTTAATAAAATAAATAGGAGAAAATTATGGTTTATGTATTTCTTGCAGACGGCTTTGAAATTATAGAAGCAATGTCACCCATTGATATGCTTCGCCGTGCCGATGTGGGTGTTACTACAGTTGGAGTAGACAGTAAGGTTGTTACCTCATCATGCTCAATTCCCGTTACTGCTGATATAACATCTGCAGAATTTGAATTTGTTGATGTTGAGGCTGTTATTATTCCCGGTGGGGGTCAGGGTGTAATTAACCTTGAAAAATCTTCTTTTGTTCAGTCTGTGATAGATAAAGCCGTTCAGTGCGGTGCCATTATATGTGCTATTTGTGCAGGTCCGTCCATATTGGGTCATAAAGGCTTGCTCAAAGAAAAAAATGCAATCTGCTATCCCGGTTTTGAGGATGCTCTGGAGGGTGCATTTATTTCCGATGATTACGTTGTTACCGACAGCAATTACATTACAGCAAAGGGAGCAGGCGTATCGGTTGAATTTGGTCTTGAAATTGTCAAAAAACTTGTCGGAGAAGAAGCCGCGGAAAAGGTAAGAAGTGCAATTCAATGCAGATAAAAAATGAATTAAGGCAAGAATTCAGAGCCAAGCGTAAAACCGTTTCCCAAAAAGCAATAAAGGATAATTCTGTATGTGAAGTTTTTCTGAATTCCGATATTTATAAAAATTCAGAGCAGATATTATGCTATGCTTCGCTTGATGATGAAATCTGCACAGATAAAATTATCAATGCAGCCTTTGAAGACGGTAAAAAGATTGCTTTGCCATATTGCACGGATTTAAACGGCAATATGGATTTCTTCTATATAAGTTCACTTTCGGATATATCAAGCGGTTCATTTGATATAAGAGAGCCGAATATTGAAATTTGCGAAAAGGTTATTGATTTCAGTGCTGCTGTATGTGTTGTTCCTGCTTTTACTTTTGATAAATACGGTTACAGGCTCGGTTACGGCAAAGGTTATTA
>CAJTMQ010000004.1:26637-38273 GCA_910577215.1 uncultured Eubacterium sp.
TACTGAAGATAAAATTATTAATCTGTGAAGGAGGATGTTGTTACTATGTCGGATACGTATAATCCTAATGAATCAGGTATAAATCCGGTTGATTCGGCTACAGGCAGTAAAGATATATATTTTTCTAATGAAGATTTTTCTAAAAAAATAAAAGAAGAAAAAAAAGCGGGAAGCACAACTGCTACGATTTCCAAAAACAATACAAGAAAGAAGAAATCAAGCGGTGTAACTTCAACTTATCTGTTTTTTATTATTGTTATTGCTGTTTCAATGCTGATTTCCGTTTATGCGATTTTTTGCCTTAATGATATTTTCGGCATTACCAAAACCAAGTCAACAATTACTGTGAGCTATGATGATGAAATTACTTCTCCATCTGAGGCAATTGATCTTCTTGCAGATAATAAACTGATTACATGCAAAAATTTCTGCAAGCTTTTCATAAAACTTGAAAGCACCTTTTTAAGAGATAGTATGGTAAGCGGACCTTATGAAGCGGGCGTTTATTATCTGAATGGCAAAATGGGTCTTGAAAATATGCTTGTTACAATGCAGGGTGTGGCTGATACCTCCGAAACAGTTCCGATTATGTTTCCGGAAGGCTGTACGGTTGCGGATGTTATAAATAAGCTTGTGGATAATGATGTTTGTGATCGTTCTTCACTTTTGAAGGTTATTTCATCAACAAGCTATTCGTACTCACTTGTATCAAATTTACAAGCAAAGGAAGAGGTACCATACAGACTTGAGGGCTATCTGTTCCCCGATACCTATGATTTCTATATAGGTCAGAGTGCATCAAGTGCTATTGAGACATTCCTTAAAAATACTGAAGCAAAGATTACCGAGGAGCACAGGAAAAGAGCGGAAGAGCTTGGCTATACAATGGATGAAATTATTACTATAGCATCTATTATTCAGGCTGAGGCGGGCTCATCGGATCAAATGAAGGAAATTGCCGCAGTTATTGAAAACAGATTGAAGGATCAAACGAACAATCCGTCATTGGGTTGTCAGTCAACATCAGACTATATCAGTAACAAGGTTGCTCCTTCTCTTTCTTCAACATCTGCTCATACAGCTGAATATTATTTGAAGTATTACAGTACCAACTCGGATTCTAAGGTTGTTGGATTACCGGAAGGACCTATATGCAATCCTGGATTGGATGCAATTGAAGCAGCATTGTATCCTGCCGATACGGATAATTATTATTTCTTCCATGATTTGAAGGGTAATTTGTATACTGCTAAGAATATCTCCGAATTCAAATCTAAAATTAAAACTTACGCACCTTATTTGGATTATTAATATGAGAAAAATAGAACTTTTATCACCGGCAGGTGATATGGAAAGATTAAAGCTTGCTGTTAAATTCGGAGCTGATGCAGTTTATGTTGGCGGAACAATGTTCGGAATGAGAACGAATCCGTCAAACTTTGATGCTGATCAGCTCAAGGAAGCAGTCAGCTTTGTACACAAGAATAATAAGAAAATATATTTAACCTGCAATACGCTGCCACGCAATAATGAAATTGAATTTTTGCCTGATTATCTGAAATATGTTTCCGAAATCGGTGTTGATGCACTTATAATTGCAGATATGGGTGTGTTATCCCTTGCAAAAAAATATGCGCCTGATACTGAAATTCATATTTCAACTCAGGCGGGTATTGTTAATTATCAGGCAGCAAATGCATTTTATGAAATGGGTGCAAAGCGTATTGTGACAGCACGTGAGCTTTCGCTTGATGAAATAAGAACAATCCGTGATAAAACAAATCCTGATCTTGAAATAGAGGTTTTTGTTCACGGTGCTATGTGTATGAGCTTCAGCGGAAGGTGCATATTGTCCGATTATATGGTCGGAAGAGATGCAAACAGGGGGGATTGTGCGCAGCCCTGCCGCTGGAAATATCATCTTGTTGAAGAAACACGTCCGGGGCAGTATTTTCCTGTTAATCAGGAGGATGACGGAACATATATTTTTAACTCGCGCGATTTGTGTATGATAGAGCATATACCGCAGCTTGTTAATTCCGGAGTGGATTCCTTTAAAATTGAAGGACGTGCAAAGAGTGAATATTATACGGCTATTGTTACATATGCTTATCGTGCCGCAATTGATGAATATCTTAAAAATCCAAGCAATGACTATAAGGTTTCACAGTGGATACTTGATGAAATGGAAAAAATGAGCCATCGCGAGTATACCACCGGCTTTAATTTCGGTAAAATGAAGAACGGCCAGGTGCTTGATACAGGTGGTTATATACGCAATTGGGATGTTTGTGCACTGTATAAGGATTATAAAAACGGCAGATTGATTGTAGACCAGCGAAACCGCTTTTATGAGGGTGATGAGCTTGAGGTTGTAGAGCCGTTCAAATTGCCGTACACAATTGTTGTTGAAGATTTATTCAATGAAAATGATTTTGAAAAAACTGAGGTTGCGAATAAAGCAACGGATGTTTATTCTTTCAAATGTAATAAAAAAATTTCTTCTGATGCAATTTTAAGAAGAAAAAGAGATTAATTTTTACACCTCTGTGAATAATACACAGGGGTGTTTTTTATGAATAAAAGATGGTTAGTATTCAGTACAGCAATATGCTTTTTGTTTGCAACGATTATCGGGAGATTGGGTTATATAATGTTCAGCGGTGATTTTGCCGTGTCTTCATCTCATAACAGCTACACCCTTGATATAGATAGAATTTATCCGACTGTTTATGACCGCAGTTTAAGCAAAATAACGAATAAAACAGACACGCTGTATGCCGTAATCCGTCCGAATGAAAAATGCCTTGCTGAGCTGAACTCTCTTTTTGATTACAATGAAAGAAATGAAATAATTGATGAATTAAAGCAGGGTTATCCGGTTATAAGGGAAATTGATAATTACGTAAAATGTAAATATATAAAAATATTTGAAACAACGAAAAGGCATGATGATGATTTGCTTTCATCACACATTATAGCTTCCTGTGAAAAAATATATTCTGATGAGGTGGGTTCTAAATCAATTAATTTTGCTGTTGATGCAATCGGCAGGCTTCTTGACGGCGATGAAGGTACAATTATTGAAAATAATTACAATTCAAAATATGGTGTTTCACTTACAATTGACAGTAAAATTCAGAAAGAAGCGGAGCTTGCCGCTAAGAGTATGCTGAAGGGAGCTGTAGTGGTTTTAGATACTGAAACAAGTGAGGTGCTGGCCTCATACAGTAGGCCCAATGATTATCTTAACCGTGCTTTTTCATCATACAGTGTAGGTTCTGTTTACAAGCTTGTAGTTGCTGCCGCTGCACTTGAAGGCGGCATAAATGAAACTTATGAATGTGTTGGTGAAATAACTGTGGGGGACACGACCTTTGCCTGCCAGAAAAATAAAAAGCACGGAAAGCAGACAATTAAGGAAGCCCTTGCAAATTCCTGCAACTGCTACTTTGTTGATCTTGCATTAAAGCTCGGAGCTGAAAAAATTACTGAGGTTTCGGAAAAGTTAGGCTTCGGAGATGAAACGGTTTTTAACGAGGAATGGAAATTTACTAACGGTAACTTTCCTGATTTAGATTTTCTCAAATCAAAAGGTCAGCTTGCTCTTCTTGGCTTTGGTCAGGGCAGTTTAACGGCAACACCGCTTCATTTTTGTTCAGTTGTTGCAGCTATTGCCAACGGAGGAATCTATACTCCTCCAAGTCTGATTTTAGGTGAGGTTGATAATAACGGAAATTTAATTGGCAAAGATAAGAACAAACCATCCCGTGCTATGAGCGAGAAAACTGCCGAAACACTGCGTGAATATATGCGTTATGTAGTTACAAACGGTACAGGAATGGCTGCAGAATACAACAATAATTCTGCAGGCAAAACGTCAACTGCCGAAAGTGGAATTTATGTAGAGAATAAGGAAATTCTAAATACGTGGTTTGCCGGCTTTTACCCTTATGATAATCCAAAATATGCAATTGTTGTTTTAACTGAAGACGGTGTCAGCGGTTCAACTGATTGTTGTCCTGTTTTTCGTACAATAGTTGAAAATATCGGTTGAAGATGATACAATGCTTTCGGGGTGATTTTATGCAGACTTCTAAATTGAAAACATTATTGATTTATAAATTTCTTGAAGAAAATTCAGATGAAAGCAATCCTATTTCCACATCAGAGCTTATATCAATGCTTGGTGAAAAGGGGATAAAGGCTGAACGTAAAAGTATTTATGCAGATATTGAAGCATTAAAACAGATAGGGTGCGACATTATAACCGTGCGTGCACCTATTAAAGGTGGATTTTTTATTGCTTCAAGGAAATTTGAGTTGCCTGAGGTAAGACTTTTGATTGATGCAGTTTCTTCGGCAGGCTTTATTACTCCGAAGAAAACAAAAATACTAATTGAAAAGCTTGAAGGCCTGATTTCGTTAAATCAGGCTAAAGCACTCAAATCACAGGTTTACTGTGAGGGAGACAATAAGTGTGATAATGAGGAGGTTTATTATGTTATAGACCGATTGGATGAGGCCATCAATAAAAGGAAGCAGGTTAAATTTACATACAGACGCAGAAATATAGATAAGGAAAATAAGAAAACCTATTCATCCAAAGTATTTACCGTTTCGCCCTATGCATTAATATGGAAGGGTGATCATTATTATCTTGTCTGCAATAATTCAAAATACGATAATCTTATGAATTTACGGCTGGACAGAATTAAGAAAATTGAAATACTTGATGTACCGCAGCGGAAAGTATCAGAAGTAAGCGATTACAGAAAGTCATTTGATGCTGCTGATTATACATCAAAAATGTTTAATATGTTCAGCGGCGAAACTGATGAGGTAAAGCTTTTGTGTAAGCTAAGCCTTATTGAGGAAATAATAGACAGATTCGGCTCCAGAATACCTTTGATGGCAGTAGATGCAAATCATTTTGAAACAAGAATAAATGCTGCAGTCAGTGACGGTTTGGTAAGTTGGATAATGCAATACGGCAGTGATATAAAGGTTTTGGAGCCTGAATATCTTGCTGATATGGTTTCAGATAAAGCTAAAAGTATTTTGCAATTATATTAAATGTTAATTTATTGTAAATATTGTTAATAAATTGTTAACAAAACATTGACCTCTGCAGATTATCAGTTGTATAATCTTCTCAATGAAAAACTGAATAATATAAGAGTTTTTCAAATAAATTCGGAGATAGAATATATGATTAAATCAATGACAGGCTTTGGAAGAGCAACTGCCGAAACAGACGGTTATGTTATAACCGTTGAGCTCAAATCTGTTAATCACAGATATTTTGAGTTCAACTGCAGGCTTCCGAGGCAATATGGATTTCTTGAGGAAAAGCTTAAATCCTATATCAATTCACGTGTTGCAAGAGGAAAGGTAGATTGTTTTTTAACGATTGAAGCGTTAAATACCGATAATGCACAGGTTGTTATAAACCACACACTTGCATCAGCTTATGTTAATGCTTTGAAGGAACTTTCATCCGGCTATGCTTTAAGAGAAGATTTCGGCACGGTGTCCATTTCTCATTTTCCCGATGTGCTTGTACTGAAAAAAGCAGAAGAGGATGAAGAAAAACTTTGGAATTATACAAAGGCTGTTGCTGAAACAGCTGTTGATAAATTCATTGAAATGCGTGAAAAAGAAGGCATTAAAATGAAGGAGGATGTTTATTCAAGAGGGCAATTTATTCTTGATTCGGTATCCTTTATTGAGGAGCGTTCACCTGAAACAGTTAAGCAGTATAATGATAAATTAATAGAGCGTGTGCATGAACTTCTCGGCGATGTATCGCTTGATGAGGGCAGAATTCTTCAGGAGGTTGCAATCTATGCAGATAAGGTGGCAGTTGCCGAGGAAACAGTGCGCCTTCGTTCTCATATAGAGCAGCTCAACACTTTTCTTGAAAGCAGCGAGGCTGTAGGAAGAAAAATGGATTTTCTTGTTCAGGAAATCAACCGTGAAGCAAATACAATCGGCTCTAAGGCCAATGATGTTGAAATTGCACGCAAGGTTGTTGATATTAAAGCTGAAATTGAAAAAATACGTGAACAGATTCAGAATATTGAATAAGGTGGCAGTATGAATTTAGTTAATATCGGTTTTGGAAACCTTGTAAATTCAGACAGGATTATTTCAATTGTAAGCCCTGAGTCTGCACCTGTTAAAAGAATTGTTCAGGAAGCTAAGGCAAACGGAAACCTTATAGATGCAACTCACGGCAGAAAAACAATGAGCGTTATAATCACTGATTCTGATAATGTTATTTTGTCTTATATGGATTTGAAGCAGGTTGCTGTCAGATTCGGTGCGGAGGTTAGTGATGAGTAAAAATGGTATGATGGTTATATTGTCTGCCCCGAGCGGTGCAGGTAAGGATACAGTTTTTAAAGAGATTTCAAGAACAAGAAGTGATGTATGCGAATCCATTTCGGCAACAACACGAGAGCCGAGAGCAGGCGAGACAGACGGCGTTAATTATTACTTTTTAACTCAAAGTGAATTTGAGAAAAAAATAGAAAACAATGAATTTCTTGAATACGCAAGCTATAATAATTGTTATTACGGCACACCTGCCTCTACTGTTTTAAAATTGGTTGAAGAAGGAAAAATTTGCTTTTTGATTATAGAACGCAAGGGTGCGCAGAAAATTATGAAAAGCTATCCCGAAGCTGTTTCGATTTTCCTAATGCCTCCGGATATGGAAACGCTTGAAAAACGATTGAAAAAACGCAACACCGACAGTGAGGAAGCAATAATAAGCAGATTGAAAATTGCAGAGGAAGAAATAAAATCTGCATCTGAATTTGATTATATAGTTATCAACAATGAGCTTGAAAAAGCAGTTGATGAGATAAATGAAATACTTAGCACTGAGCTCAGAAAGCGCAATGCTTAATTTTTAAGGAGATAGAATTATGTTTAACCCGGATTTAAAGAAACTTTTAAAGAATTGCAACAGCAGATACAGTCTTGTTGTAGGTACTGCAAAAAGAGCAAGAGAAATCAGAGATGATGCTGTTAAAAAAGAGATATTGCTTGATACTAAAACAGTTTCACTTGCCATAGATGATATTGTGAACGGCAAATATGTTATTTCCGAGCCGGAAGAGCTTAAATCAGAGGAATAATGAACAGGCTTATTGCTACTGTTGCCGTTGAGAAAACCTTTTTTAATTACGATTCAGACTATGATTATTTTGTTCCCGATAATTTGAGAGATCAATTAGTTATCGGAACAAGAGTGAGAGTTCCGTTCGGCAAAGGAAATGTTTTGCGTTACGGCATAGTTGTTAAGCTCTTTGGTGCAATAAATACTGACTTAAAAGAGATTGTATCGGTAACAGGCAATGCACCTGTATTATCGCAGGAAATGGTAAGCCTTGCATTGTGGCTGAAGGAACGGTGCTTTTGCACAACATATGAATGTCTGCGCCAGATGCTTCCGCGTGGTATAGACAAGGTTGGCGATAAAAGCCGCAGAATGGTAAGGCTTGTAACTGAAAAAGAAGAAGACTTGCCTAAGCTGACTCCTAAGCAAAAATCAGTTGTTAATCTGCTTTTTGATGTTGGCACGGCTGCGGTTCATGAGGTTTGTGCGTTTTGTTCTGTCGGTGAGGCTGTAGTGAAAAATCTTGTTAAGTACGGTGTTTGTGAAATCTATGAGAAAGAAATTTACCGTATGCCGTATAAGTTAAGCAGTGACGGTGAAAGGTCGGAAATTATCCTTTCGGCTCAGCAGAAAAAGGCCTTTGAATGCTACAGTGAAATGTTAGAGGGCTACGGCGGAACAGGGCTTCTGTATGGTGTTACGGGCTCAGGAAAAACACAGGTTTATTTAAGTCTTATAGATAAAGCTGTTTCTATGGGCAAAGATGTTATTGTTATGGTGCCTGAAATTTCACTTACACCGCAGATGCTTTCTATATTTCATAAGCGTTACGGCAAATCCATTGCAGTTTTTCACAGCGGACTTTCACTTGGTGAACGCAATGATGAATATAAACGTGCAGACAGGGGCGAAGCTAAGATTGTTATAGGCACACGCAGTGCTGTTTTTGCCCCGCTTCATAATCTTGGTCTTATCATTATGGACGAGGAACAGGAGCATACTTATAAGAGTGAACGCACACCGCGTTATCATGCGCGAGAGGTTGCCAATTACAGATGCAAATTCAATAAAGCACTGTTTTTGATGACATCTGCAACACCGAGTGTTGAAAGCTATTCCGCTGCAATAAGCGGTAAGTATAAGCTTTGTGAATTAACAGAAAGATACGGTGAAGCAAATCTGCCTGAGGTTATTACCGTTGATATGAAGGCAGAAGCTAAAATAAATAATAAGTCACCGATTTCTGAAACACTTAAAGGTCTTATTCAGGAAAATCTTGATCATAAAAAACAGACGATTTTGCTGATTAACAGGCGTGGATATAACACCTTTATTGCCTGCAATTCCTGCGGGCACGTTATAACCTGCCCGAATTGCAGCATAAGTCTTACCTATCACAGCTATAATAACAGGCTTATGTGCCATTACTGCGGATATACTAAGCCGCTTGATAATATCTGCCCTGAATGCGGTGAAAGCAGTGTAAGGTACAGCGGCTATGGAACACAAAGGATTGAAGATTCATTAAAGCTTCTTTTTCCTGCGGCAAGAGTTCTGCGTATGGACGCTGATACAACAACGGGCAAATTCAGTCATCAGAAGCTGTTTGATGCTTTTTCACACGGTGAGTATGATATTTTGCTCGGAACCCAGATGGTTGCAAAAGGACTTGATTTTCCGAATGTAACGTTGGTAGGTGTTGTTAATGCGGACAGCTCCCTGTATGATGAAAATTATACATCACAGGAAAAATCCTTTGATTTAATAACGCAGGTTGTCGGCAGAAGCGGCAGAAGAAATGAAAAGGGCAAAGCAGTTATACAGACTGTCAATCCCAATAATCCCATTATTGAATTTGCAGGCAATCAGGATTATAAATCTTTTTTTAAAACTGAAATAGCACTCAGAAAGGCACTCACTTATCCACCTTTTTGTGATATTTATTCGGCTTCGTTCACAGGCGAAAATGAAAACAATGTTATGCTTTGTGCAAAGGCATTTTTTGATATACTGGTTGAACTGAACAGTAATGAGTATAAAGGGGAAAAGCTGATTGTTTTGGGTCCAAGCCCTGCTAAAATCAGCAAAATCAGCAATAATTACAGATACAGGCTGGCTGTTAAATGTAAAAATTCAAAAACTATTCGCAGAATGTTTAATGAAATTTTGAAAAGGTTAAGTAAAATAAAGGAGTATAAGGATATTTCCGTTGGTTTGGATTTGAATCCTTATGATTTAACATAGGAGAATATAAATGGCATTAAGAAATATAGTTAAGGTGGGAGATCCCATTCTTAATAAAACAAGCCGCAAGGTAGAAAAATTTGATGACAGACTTGCTACGCTTATTGATGATATGTTTGAAACACTTTATAAAGAAAACGGTGTTGGTCTTGCCGCTGTTCAGGTGGGAATATTAAAAAGAGTTGTTGTTATTGATGTTGGTGAAGGTCCAATGGAACTTGTTAACCCTGAAATAACATTAAAAGAGGGTGAGCAGAGAGAGCAGGAGGGCTGCCTTTCTCTTCCCGGAAAATGGGGCACAACGGTCCGCCCTATGAAGGTGCAGGTTAAAGCACAGGACAGAAACGGTAAATGGCAGGTTTTCACGGGTGAAGGTCTTAAGGCAAGAGCTTTTTGCCATGAACTTGACCATTTAGACGGGATTTTATTTACATCTCATGTAGTAGACGGAGTTGTTGAGGCTTAATGAAAATTGTTTTTATGGGCACTCCTGATTTTGCAGTGCCGTGCCTGAAAAGGCTTATTGACAGTGAACACAGTGTAGTGGGCGTTTTTACGCAGCCTGATAAAAAGGTTGGCAGGAAACAGATTTTAACGCCGCCTGCCGTTAAGGTTGAAGCAGTTAATAACGGTATTTCGGTATATCAGCCAAATACCCTTAAAAATGACGAAGCTATGGATGTTATTAAAGAATTAAACCCTGATTTAATTGTTGTGGTTGCTTACGGTAAAATTTTGCCTAAAGATATTCTTGATTATCCGAAATACGGCTGTATCAATGTTCATGCATCACTGCTTCCGAAATACCGTGGTGCTGCACCTATTCAGTGGGCAGTGCTGAATGGTGATGAGGAAACCGGCGTTACGATTATGCAGATGAATGAGGGTCTTGATACGGGTGATTTGCTTCTTGTTAAATCAACTGAAATTCATATTAATGAAACGTCAGAGCAGCTTTTTGACAGATTATCAGTTATTGGTGCGGATGCTTTAATTGAAACAATTTCTTTAATTGAAGCGGATAAAATAAAACACGTTCCACAGCCGCAGGGAGATTTCGGATATGCGGTTATGATTGATAAGTCAATGTGCAGTATTGATTGGAATAAAACTGCATTTGAAATTCATAATCAGATAAGAGGACTTCAGTCGTGGCCTGTAGCAATAACTAAAATTAATGGAAAAAATGTAAAAATTCATAAGTCAGCTTTATGTGATGCAAATGGTGATTTTGCAGGGAAAACAGTTAATAATAAAAATGCGTTAACTGTTTGCTGTGGTGATAATAAATGCATTGACATTCTTGAGGTTCAGCCGGAAGGTAAAAAGAGAATGGATATTAAATCATTTTTGGCAGGAAATCCAATTGAAATCGGAACTATTTTAGGAGAATGATATGGGAACTTATTTTGCTTATTATATGACAGGCTTTATTATGATACCTGTGTTTATATTTGCTTTGATTTGCCAGTCCAAGGTTAAATCAAGCTTTAATAAATACAGTCAGATAAGAAATGCCAGGGGAATGACAGGTGCAGAAGCTGCTTACAGATTATTGCAGCTTAATGGTATTACGGATGTAAAAATCAAAAAGATATCAGGCAGCTTGACTGACCATTATAATCCCAAAACAAAGGAAATATGCCTTTCTGAAACTGTATTTGATTCTACAAGCATTGCAGCAGTCGGTGTTGCCTGCCACGAAGCAGGGCATGCCTGCCAGCATGCTGAGCAGTATTTTCCGCTTAGAATACGCAATATGGTTATTCCTTTAACAAATTTTGGTTCAATGCTTGGAATACCGCTTGCACTTGTTGGAATGTTTCTTACTTTTGATCCGCTGATTTACATCGGTATTGCACTTTACGGTGCTGTTGCATTGTTCCAGCTTATTACACTTCCTGTTGAATTCAATGCTTCATCAAGAGCACTTAAAGTTATTGAAGCAAACGGCTTTTTAGTACAGGAAGAATATCAGGGTGCCAAAAAGGTTTTAACTGCTGCTGCATTAACATATGTTGCCGCACTTGTTTCCGCCCTTGCAACCCTTTTAAGATTATTGCTTATAGCAAACAGAAGAAGATAATGAAAAATTCAAGACAAATTGCATTTGAAACCTTATACAAAATTTTTTATGACGATGCCTATTCCAATATTGCTCTGGATTCTGCACTGTCCGGTACAGAAAGTGGAAAATCCTTTGTTACAAGGCTTGTTTACGGTGTTGTTGAAAGAAAAATCACTATTGATAAAATAATATCTG
>CAJTMQ010000004.1:38286-52302 GCA_910577215.1 uncultured Eubacterium sp.
AAAACCTAAGCCTAAAGTTCTTGTTATTCTCAGGATGGGTGTTTATCAGCTTTATTTTATGGATAAGGTACCTGCGAATGCTGCAATAAATGAAGGCGTTGAGCTTGCAAATAAAAACGGACTTGGCTTTTATTCAAAGCTGATTAATGCCGTTTTACATAATATAAATGATAACAGAATAGATATAGCTTCCATTGAAGATTTAAGCATAAAATATTCTGTTCCGAAGCACCTGATTAATATGTGGTATAAGGCTTACGGAAAAGATAGTGTTGACTTGTTTTTGCCGAGTCTTAATGAAAATGCACCTGTTTTCGCTGTTCCCAATAGAGTATTTGTTGATGCAGATGAGCTTTTGTATGAGCTTAATTGTGACGGTATAGAGGGTGAAGTGCAGGAAGATTTGGTGATGATAACATCTTCCTTTAATCTTAAAGAGTGCAGAGCATTTCAGAACGGATTGTTTCATATTGAGGATATGTCCTGCTATAATGCAGTTAAAGTGCTTGATGTAAAAGAAAATGATGTTGTGCTTGATGTTTGCTCTGCTCCCGGAGGAAAGGCATTTTCCGCTGCTTCGTTTATGAATAATCAGGGTAAGGTATATGCTTTGGATATTTATGAGCACAGGGTTAATTTAATAAAAGCCGGAGCAGATAGATTAGGCTTAACATCGGTTTGTCCTATGGTTAATGACGCTTGTAAATTCAACTCTTCCTTGCCTGCTGCTGATAAAATAATCTGCGATGTTCCCTGCAGCGGCTTCGGTATAATTCGCAGAAAGCCAGAAATAAGATATAAGGATTTAGATAGTATAAAAGATTTACCCGGTTTACAGTTTAAAATTCTGAATACTTCATCAAAATATTTAAAGAGCGGCGGAAAGCTTTTGTACTCAACCTGCACTCTTAATAAAAGAGAAAATGAAAAGGTTGTTGAAAGATTTATAAGCGAAAATAATGATTTTACAGTATCGGAAATGAAAACAACTTTTCCGTGTGAAACAGGCGGGGACGGCTTCTTCTATTCAGTATTGGAAAGGAAATAAATGAAAAGGGATATTAAATCATTAAGCTATGAAGAATTGAATAATGAAATAATATCTATTGGATTGCCAAAGTTTCGCTCAAAGCAGATATTTGAATGGCTTCATAAATTCGGCGTTTCATCGTTTGATGAAATGAGCAATATTTCCAAGGATTTAAGGGCAAAGCTTTCAAACAGCTTTTTTATATCCTCCTGTGAAATTGAGCAAAGGTTTGTTTCTGAGATAGACGGAACTGTAAAATATCTTTTCAGATTATATGACGGTGAATATGTTGAATCCGTTATAATGAAATATAAATACGGATATACTATCTGCGTTTCGAGTCAGGTGGGGTGCAAAATGGGATGTACCTTCTGTGCATCAACTCTGGCAGGATTTCAAAGAAATCTTGAAGCGGGAGAAATTGAAAGTCAGCTTCATTCTGCTCAAAGCGATTTGAATATACGAATTTCCAACATCGTTTTAATGGGTATCGGTGAGCCACTCGATAATTATGATAATGTTGTCAAATTTTTTCATAATGTTAATCATGAAAACGGTCTTAACATTTCAATGCGAAACATAACTGTTTCAACCTGCGGAATCGTGCCAAGGATATATGATTTAATGGATGAGGAGCTGCCTGTTACATTAACCATTTCTCTTCATGCACCTAATGATGAAATCCGCAGCAGAACAATGCCTGTTAATAACAAATGGGGAATAGAAGAAATTATAAAGGCTTGCAGAGCGTACATAGAGAAAACCAATCGAAGAGTATCCTTTGAATATACGTTAATTAATCATGTTAATGACAGTAAGGAATGTGCATTGGAGCTTGCAGGCAGGCTTAACGGAATGCTCTGCCACGTGAATCTTATCCCTGTTAATGATGTTGAGGAACGGGGAAATGTACGTTCTACTGATAAAAATATACACAAATTTTCAGATGTATTGAAAATGAATGGAATTAATGCTACAATAAGAAGAACGCTTGGAAGTGATATTAATGCTTCCTGCGGTCAGCTTCGCAGAAAGAGAAATGAGGTGGAGTAATTGAAAATAGTTGCTAAAACAGATAAAGGCAGAGTAAGATCCTCAAATCAGGATGCATATGCTGTTGGTGAATTCCCTGATGAAGTTGCATGGGCAATTGTGTGTGACGGTATGGGCGGTGCTGCCGGCGGTAATATAGCGTCTGCTCTTGCAGTTAAGGTTATAAGTGACAAAATCAATGCTTCATACAGGGAAAATATGAAGCCGTCATCAATAAAAAATATGCTTGATTCTGCACTCACTGCCGCGAATATGGAGGTATATGATATGGCAGATGCAAAGCCTGAGCTTAATGGTATGGGAACAACCGTTGTTTGTGCCATTGTAAGAGAGGGTACAGCATTTATTGCTCACGCGGGAGACAGCCGAGCTTATGTATATGACGGAAGACTGAAGCAGGTTACTACCGACCACAGCCTTGTTCAGAGCCTTATTGACAGGGGTGAAATAACAAAGGATGAAGCAGAACACCACCCAAATAAAAATCTTATAACGCGTGCGATTGGTGTTGATAAGAGTATTGAAATCGATTTTGATGAAATAGAGCTTGATGATGAAGAGGTTCTGATTCTTTGCACAGACGGTTTATCCAACTATGTAACGGATGATGAAATGATAAATGAAATTCAGGACGGAAGATATTATGCTTTCGCAGACAGACTTATCAAAAAAGCAAATAACAACGGCGGCGGAGACAATGTTACCGTTGTTGCTATTGCGAAATAATCGGAGTTAAAGTGTATGGAAAATTATGTTGGTAAAAGACTTGACAGCAGATATGAAATTCATGAAATCATCGGCGTTGGCGGAATGTCTGTTGTTTATAAAGCATATGACAATGTTGATGACAGAATTGTTGCTGTTAAGATTTTAAAAGAAGAGTTTGCAAATGATGATGAATTTGTAAGACGCTTTAAAAATGAATCCAAGGCAATTGCAGTTTTATCTCATCCTAATATCGTTAAGGTTTATGATGTCAGCTTTGGTGATAAAATCCAATACATAGTTATGGAATATGTAGACGGAATTACACTTAAGGAGTATATTCAGAAGCAGGGAATTATAACTTGGAATGATGCTGTTTATTTTATATCTCAGATATTAAAGGCGTTACAGCATGCCCACGATAAAGGCATTGTTCACAGAGATATCAAGCCGCAGAATATTATCCTTCTTTCAACAGGAGAAATCAAAGTTACCGATTTTGGTATTGCAAGATTTTCAAGAACCGAAACAAGAACCTTAACCGAAAATGCAATCGGCTCTGTTCACTACATTTCACCTGAGCAGGCAAAAGGTGAATTAACAGATGAAAGGGCAGATATATATTCGCTTGGCGTTGTTTTTTATGAAATGCTTACAGGCACTGTTCCGTTTGAAGCAGACAGTGCTGTTTCAGTTGCTTTGATGCAGGTAAGGGATGATGCAAAAAGACTGACGGATATTAACCCTGATATACCTATAGGTCTTGAGCAGATTTGTTTCCATGCTATGCAGAAAAATCCGCTTGAGCGTTATCAGACCGCTACAGAAATGCTGCTTGATCTTGAAGAGGTTATCAGAAATCCCAATGCAACCTTTGATTATTCATATGTAGTAGATAAGCAGCCAACTAAATTTGTAAAACGTGAAGAGGATATTAAGGCGGCTCCATCATCTGATGATTATGATGATGAGGACGAACTTGAAGAAAAGAAAAACAGAAAGAAAATTGTTACAGCAACAATTCTTGGTTTGGTTTTGCTTGTTGTTGCAATTGTCGGTCTTGTTTTCTGGCTTACTAAAGGTGTTGAAACCGATACGGTAAAGCTTGAAAATTTTGTCGGTCAGGCTTACGATACTGTTATTTCAAATTATAATTACACATTTATTGCCGATTATGAGAAAACAGATAAATACGAGGCAGGGCAGATTATAAGCCAGTCTCCCGAAGCAGGTGAAAAGGTTATTTCGGGTGCAACAATTACTTTAACCGTTGCAGCTTCTGCTGATGATATAACAGTTCCTAATATATATGAAATAACCAAAGAAAGAGCTGAGCAGGAGCTTCAGCGAAACGGACTTAAAAATATTAAATTTGCAGATGTTGTAAGTGAAACTGTTCAGGAGGGATATGTTATTTATTCCGACCCGAAGGTAGGAAGCTTTGTTTCTGAAGATACCTTAATTACGGTATTTGTTTCAACAGGTCCTTCAACCACAACAATAGACAATATCAGAATGCCTGATGTTACAGGTCTTTCACAAAGCGATGCAGTAACCTTCTTAACAAAATTGGGCTTTACAAATGTTGTTGTTGAACCACGGGACAGTGAAATTCAAAAGGGAATTATTGTTGCACAGGATCCATTGTACAGAACCACAATCAGTGCAGATTCCCAAATCAGAATATATGTTTCAACAGGTATACCTACAACAGAATCAACTACAGCAAGCACTGTTGGTACTACTGCTGTTACTCCATATTATCCTAATACAAATAATAGCGGAAATAACAACAATAACAGCAATAATAATAGTAATAACAGCAGCAACAACAATAATAATAATACTGCTACTACTTCTTCAAATCAAAATACCTCTCCGGAAACGACTTCGTCAACATCAAATCCACCAACATATCCTACGCTGCCGGATGGTGTGCCTGTTGATCCTGCAGAAGATAATACACCAAATCAATAACCTTAATAATAGGAATTATGAGTATTAGTTTATGATTAAAGGTAAAATAATTAAAGGTATCGGCGGTTTCTACTATGTGGAAACCGCTGATGCGGTTTATGAATGCAAAGCACGCGGAAATTTCAGAAAAATGAATCTTACACCGCTTGTTGGTGATGATGTTGAGATTTCTGTTAATGATAACTCTGAAAACAGAATAGAAAATATATTACCAAGGAGGAATTCACTTGTAAGACCTCCGCTTGCAAATTTAGAGCAGTTGTTCATAATAGCTTCAATTGTTGATCCTGCTGTTAATACTTTTATTATTGATAAATTGATTGCAATTGCCGAATATAAAAAAATAGAGCCGATTATTGTTTTTACCAAAATTGATCTTGATGATTCATATACCGGGTATGAGAATATATATAGGTCTGCAGGCTTTAAAACAATAGTTTGCTGTAATGTAAATAAAAGAGGTGCTGATGAAGTTAAAAAGCTTCTTTCAGGCAAAACATCGGCTTTTACAGGTAATACAGGTGTTGGAAAATCTTCATTATTGAATGCTATAGACGAGGCACTTGCACTGAAAACAGGTGAAACAAGTAAAAAGCTTGGCCGTGGTAAGCATACTACGCGCCATTCCGAACTGTTTAAGGTCAATGGAGGATATGTGGCAGATACCCCCGGTTTTTCTTCACTTGATTTTGAAAAGTGTGAAAGAATACTTAAGGATGATTTGTTTGACTGCTTCCGTGAGTTTGAGCCGTATTTCGGTTTATGTAAATTTTCTACGTGTGCTCATATAAATGAAAAGGGCTGTGCTGTTTGTGAAGCGGTAAGAAAAGGCGAAATTCAGAAAAGCCGTCATGACAGCTATGTTCAGATGTATAACGATGTTAAGGATGTTAAGGAATGGGAGATAAAAAAGTAAGCTGCATTATTGTTTCGGGTGCTCCCGATGAGGATATTGAATACCTGAAGAAGAAATTAACTTCCTCAGCATACATAATAGCTGCCGATTCAGGCTATCTGAAATGTTTAGAAGCAGGTTTCATACCCGATTTGATTATAGGAGATTTTGATTCCTCAACGCAGCCGGAAATTAATACGGAAATCATAAAGTTACCTGCAGAAAAGGATGATACAGATACATTTTATTGTGTGAAAAAGGCACTTGAAATGGGTTTTGAGGAAATAGAAGTCCTTTGTGCAATCGGTGACAGGGCAGACCATAATTATTCAAATATGCTTTGTCTTGAATATTGCAGAAGACATAATATTAAATGTTCTATATCTAACGCAAGAAACAAGTTGCAGCTTATTAATGATGTTATTGTTATTGATGACAGTGAATACAAATACTTTTCCTTGTTTGCCTTTCTCAGCAACGTAAGCGGATTATCAATCAAAGGCGCTTATTATGAGGTTAATCAAATTGATATGAAGCCGTATGAACAATTTGCACAGAGTAATTGCTTTAAGGGCGAAAAAGTAGAAATTTCTCTGAAAAGCGGAACAATTTTATTGATTCAGAGTAACGATTAATTAACTTTTACATAGTATATAGTAAATACAGCAATGCGAGGTGCTTACTATTATGAAAAAAATGTGCCGCAGGGATTTTTTGTGGATTGCATTCGGTGTGGGCTGCGTAATCACGATCTGTCTTCCAACATCATGGCTTATAAGAATTCTTGCCGTTGTAGTAATCATTCTCGGTATACTTTGCTGTAAAAAATAATTTGGAGGAATGATTGTGAAAGTAGTAATTATAAATCCACCCAAATTTATGGCCCCGTTTATGAGAGCGATATTTAAAATTAAAAAAGTTAATAACTGACATATCCACACAAAAAGCTCCGTTAAAATTACGGAGCTTTTTGTTATATATCTAATTTTTCCTGCATATGTTTTAGCAGTAAGGCAGTTAAAATAGTTGATTATTTTCTGCTTAAATATAAAGGAGTACTGCTATGGAAAATAACATAAGGGAAATCAAAGAAAAATGCAATGTTTTTTCAAAGTGTATGGATGTTGACCTTGATTTTCAGGAAAATCTTATGTCCTATAATGATGATTTGCTGAAAATCGTAAGATGTTGTGTCAATAACTTTGTTGTAAACACGGATTATAACAATGGTGTTTTAACAATTTACGGAAAATCAAAGATTTATCTTACATATGTCAGTGAAACCTCCTCCTGTATAACAACGGCAGATTTTGAAGAGGATTTTCAAAAAAGCATCACAATTGAGGGGAATTATGATGATGTAACAACTGATATTTCTGTTGTGAACAGATACAGCAATTTCAGAGTTATAAATCAAAGAAGAATCGATATTCACAATGCATTTGCACTTAATATTAAGGTATGTGCCTGCAATCCTGTTAATATGATTGAGGAAGCACCGAATGTGCTTGTAAGGCGAGATTCTGTTAATTATCTTTCATTAATCGGAACATCATATGCAAGAGCGGAATTTGAGGAAGAAGCAATGATTCCTGCTGACAGTGATGTTATCAGAAAAATAATCAATACTTTTTCAGCCGTTCATACAGAAGAGGTAAAGATAATTAAGAATAAAATGCTTGTTAAGGCATCGGCAGAGTTTTCATTTTTGTATACCACAGATACAGAAAACGAAGTGATTAAGAAATGCGAGAAATCAATATCCATAAGCAAAATTATTGATATAAACGGCATTGATGAAGAAGACAAAGCAATTGTTAATCTGAATGTCGGAAATATGTATGTTAAGCCTAAGGTTGATAAAAACAATGAGCTGAGAATGATTGAAATTCTTGGTGACATTAATGTTAATGCATCTGTGTTTAGACAAGTAAGCGGCTCTCTTTCAACGGATTCCTATGCAACTGAAAATGAGGTTAATAATACCTTCAGTAAGATAAGTCTTAATACAAACGGCGAATTTTTATCAGATATTATCAATGATAAGGCAGTTTTTGAATTCGATAATATCAATATTGTAGAGGTTGTTGATTTGTCATTAAATATCAGTGACGGGAAAAATCTTGAATTGACTGCTTTTGTAAGAAATGAAAATTCAGAGGTTATTTATATAAGCCAGAAGAAGGAGATAAGCATAACAAGCTTCAGTGCTTCTGCAGTATATGTGAAATCCTTTGATTATGTAATTAATTCATCTAATGAAATAAGCGTAAGATTTTTGATTGAATATACAGCGGTTAAGTTTGAAGAAAAAACCTTCAATGTATTATCTGAAATTAAGGTTTCCGATAAGCCTATGGCTGATTCTCCCGCTCTTGTTGTTTACTTTGCCAAGGAGCAGGAAGCGTTGTGGGATATTGCCAAAAAGTTCAGAACATCTGTTGATTTGATTAAGTCCGAAAATGAATTAAAAGATGATGTGCTTGATACAAGACGAATTCTTTTAATTCCGGGAATGTAAGGAGGGAATAGTTTGAGTATTTATAACGACATTTCATCAAGAACACAGGGCGATATTTATATTGGTGTAGTAGGCCCTGTAAGAACAGGTAAATCCACCTTTATCAAGCGTTTTATGGACACTCTTGTTATTCCGAGAATCAGCGGGGAATTCCAGAAAGAGCGTGCACGTGATGAACTTCCTCAGAGTGCTGCAGGAAGAACGATAATGACAACTGAGCCGAAGTTTATACCTGAAGAAGCAATTGAGCTTTCCATGCAGGATAATTTGCATTTCAGAGTAAGGCTTATTGACTGTGTTGGTTATATTGTACCGAGCTCGGTAGGCTATATTGAAGAGGATCAGCCAAGAATGGTAAGAACGCCGTGGTATCCTGAGGAAATACCGTTTAATATGGCGGCTGAAATCGGCACACAAAAGGTTATTAATGAGCATTCAACAATAGGTCTTGTAGTAACAACAGACGGCTCCATAAGTGCTATTCCGCGTGATGAATATGAGGAAGCTGAAGAAAGAGTAATCAATGAGCTTAAAGAGATTAACAAGCCGTTTATTGTTGTTATGAACTGTGTTGAACCGCAGTCTGCAGAGGCGATTTCGCTTTGTCAGTCAATGTCTGCCAAGTATGATGTGCCTGTTATTCCTGTTAACTGTCTTGAGCTTGATGAAGATGAAATCAATGCTATTCTTGAAAGAGTGCTTTATGAATTTCCCGTAACAAGTATTGCACTCAATTTTCCTTCTTGGATTAAGGGACTTGATGCAGATAATGAGCTGAAATCAAACCTTTTTTCATCGGTCAAAGACTGCTGTAATAATGTAAGCAATATCAGAAGCGTTAAGCAGTTTGCAGACAGCCTAGCTGCTAATGAAGATATTGAAAGCCTCAATATTTCGGATCTTGATTTGTCAGACGGCAGTGTAAGTATTAAAATTTCTATTGATAACAGCTATTTTTATTCTATTCTTTCAAAGGAATGCAATGTTTCGATTTCAAATGAAAAAGAGCTTATGAAGGAAATAGTGGAGCTTACGGCTATAAGAAGAGATTATCAGCGTTTTTCAGCGGCTCTTTCTGAGGTTGAAAGAACAGGTTACGGCATAGCAATGCCTGATATTAATGAGCTTACGCTTGAAGAGCCTGAAATTATGAAGCAGGGCGGACGATACGGTGTAAGACTGAAGGCACAGGCACCGTCTATTCATATGATTAAGTGCAATACGTATACAGAAGTTGCGCCTATTGTCGGAAGTGAAAGCCAGTCGCAGGAACTTGTTATGTATCTGCTTCGTGAGTTTGAAGAAAATCCTGCTGATTTATGGAAAACGGATATTTTCGGAAAGTCACTTCACGAGCTTGTTAATGAGGGATTACACGGCAAGCTTGAACGTATGCCTGATGATGCACGCAATAAGTTCAGAGAAACAATTGAACGTGTTATTAACGAGGGATGCAGCGGACTTATCTGTATCATTCTGTAAAAAAGAAAAGAGGGTGTTTTTTCACCCTCTTTGTGTATATATAACTATTAATAAAATTGCTATTATCTGAATTGTGATAAGAACAGGCAAGCCAATCATAAATTTATTGTGCCTTGTTTTATGATGAATTATTTTCATTGTTATAAATTCAAACAGGGCACCGCCCAAAAGCCCTAAGGTTAGAAGAAAATCCTCACGAACTCTTTGTCTGCCTTTTTTGGCATTGATTTTATCTGCTGTAGTAAATAAAACGGTTAAAAAGCTTATAACTGCAAAATACAAGAAAAATAAATTAATTGTGCTCATTTTTAAATTCTTTAAGCGTTTTTAAGTCAAAATTTCCTATTGCAAGCTTTTCACCGCCGGAAAAGGTTTGACCTTTAACCTCATCAACAGTAAAAATTGATGCACATTTCGGGCAGATAAGGAAATAAACATTGTTTGAATTTATGAAAGGAAATTTTGAAGCAAGCCTGTTTTCAATATTTGAAAACACATGAAAATTAACCTTGTTTTCGCATTTCGGGCAGACAAGTGATACTGTTTCACCTTTGTCTTTAATTTTTAATCCTGTTCCTAATCTATATTCCATAATATCACCTAAATATAATTTTACAAATTTAAAGGAAAGTGTCAAGTATGAAGAAAATAATTATTTGTATTCTATCATTAATGCTTTTATTCTGCGGCTGTTCATCAGCTGCAAATCAGTCAGAGCAGGGAGAGCCTGTTAATGCAGTATATGTTAAAGCTGTTTGGATTTCCTATTTTGAGCTGGAAAGCATAACAACAAACAGCAAAACGGAAAAAGATTTTGAAAAAGCCATTAAATCGGCTTTTAAAGAAATAAAATCCGACGGACTTAACACGGTAACCGTTCAGGTAAGACCGTGTGCCGATGCCTTTTATAAGTCCGATTATTTCCCTGTGTCCAAATACTGCTTTGGTGTTCAGGGGTGTGAACTTAAATACGATCCATTAGAAATAATGGTTGAGGTTGCACAGCAGCTCGGACTGCGAATAGAGGCCTGGATTAATCCGTACAGAGTCAGCCAGTCATCGGATGCAGACGAGTTATCTGATAACAACATTGCCAAGCAGTGGCTCAACAGCGAAGATAAAAAGAATAATGTGTATATTGATGATAAAATCTATTTCAATCCTGCTTCTTCGGAGGTTACAGAGCTTATTGTTAACGGAGTAAAGGAAATAGTAAGCAATTATGCTGTGGATGCAATTCATTTTGATGATTATTTTTATCCGACAACCAAGGAGGAAATTGATAAGGCAGAATATGAAGCCTATTCTAAAAACGGCGGTGATTTATCCCGCTCAGACTGGCGCAGAGAAAATGTTTCAAATATGGTTAAATCAGTTTACTCAGCCATAAAAGAAATGAATTCTTCGGTTGAGTTCGGAATAAGTCCGCAGTCAAAAATATCTGCAAATTATAATACCCTTTATGCTGATGTTGAAAGATGGGCAACCGAAGAAGGCTTCGTTGATTACATATGCCCTCAGATATACTTCGGTTTTTATAATGAGGTTCAGCCATTTACAAGAACTGCAAAGGACTGGGCAGAGCTTACAACAAGCTGCAGATTGTACGTTGGACTTGCACTTTATAAATCGGGCCAGGAAGACAAATTCGCTTCATCTGACCAAAGCTATGCCATTAACGAATTTATAGATAATCACAATATAATTTCAAGGCAGATTTCTTATTTGCAGCAGCTTGAAAAGGTTGGAGGATACTATATTTTCTCTTACAGTCATCTGATAGATAAGGAAAATCAATCAGTTATGGAAGAGGTTAAAAATATCAAGGATGTAATTTAGCCGTGCAGTAATCATCATAAGCATCTGTTATGGCAACATTTAATTCCGTGCCGATAATATTTGAATCTGCTTTCAATCTTACAGGTGTATAATTTTTTGTGTATCCCTGATAAATTCCATCTTCAATTTCATTTTCAAAAAGAACACAGGCAGTTTTATTAATAAGTGATTTAAAATAAGCTTTTCGTATTTTTTCCGTTTCATTTATCATTATTTCGGCTCTGTGTTCTTTTTCTTTTTTGGAAACAGAATCACCCTTCTTTGATGCATTTGTGCCTTCACGCTGCGAATAGGGGAATACATGCACTTTTTCAAAGCCTATTGATTTAACAAATTCAAGGCTTTCTGCAAAATCATCTTCACTTTCTTCATTAAAGCCAACCATAACATCTGTTGTTACAGATGCATCTTCAAAAGAATTTCTGAGAGTACAACACAGCTGTTTATATTCTTCTGCTGAGTAGTGTCTGTTCATATTTTTTAATGTTTTATTGCATCCGCTTTGAAGTGAAATGTGAAACTGCGGGCAGAATTTTTTAATTTTTGTTAATTCATTGATTATTTCTTCAGTGATATGGTCGGGCTCCAGACTGCCCAGCCTTACACGCATTATTTTACTGTTTTCTGCACATATTTTTACTGCATCAACAATATTGAAATCCTCATTTTTGCCGTATGCAGAAAGGTTAATGCCAACTAAAACGATTTCTTTAATTCCGTTTTCAGCAAGATTATGAATCTCTTCCTTTAATTCTTCAAGAGATTTTGAGCGGACTCTGCCGCGGGAGGTTGGTATTATGCAGTAGGAACAAAAACGGTCACAGCCATCCTCAATTTTAACAAAGGCACGAACTCTTTCACTGAACTTGCTTATAGAGCATTTGCCGAAAGCATCACCGCTTTTGTGCTCATTTACCGCTAAAATTCTGTTTTTATCAATATTGTATCTGTTAATTAAGTCAAGAATATCCGCATTGTTTTTATTTCCGAGAACAATATCCGCTTCAATCAGTTCCTGTGCGGCTTCCGGAAAAGCCTGCGGCATACAGCCTGTTAAAATAACAGCTGACTCGGGATGCTTTCTTTTGAATTTTCTGACATTCTGTCTTGTTTTCTGGTCGGCTGTGGCAGTAACTGTACAGGAATTTATTATATAATAATCAGCTTCTTCGTTTGGACTTACAATTTCAAAGCCGGCTTTTGATAAAAGTTCTGTCATATATTCAGTTTCTGTTTGATTAACCTTGCAGCCAAGGGTGTAAAATGCAGCTTTCATAACTTTATCTCCAAAAATATTAAATAGATTATAGCAAATCTTCGTAATTATTACAATAATAATTGAATAAGATATAATGGTGATTTATATGAGGAAAATAATTGTATTCTTTTTAGCTCTGTTATTATGTTTTTCCGGTACGGCAATATGCTTTGCAGAAACGCCTGAAGGTGAAAATAAAATGGGCGAAACAGCTAATTCCGCGATTTTAATGTGTATTGATACGGGAGATATAATTTATGAGAAAAATGCTTACGAGCATTGCTCTCCTGCATCTGTAACAAAGGTTATGAGCATGCTGCTTATTCTGGAAGCAATTGACAGCGGAAAAATATCTTTGACAGATTCCGTTTCTGCGTCAGATAAAGCGGTTTCCATGGGTGGTTCACAGATATGGCTTGAAGTTGGTGAAACAATGACTGTGGATGAGCTTTTGAAGGCTGTTATTGTTGCTTCTGCAAATGATGCATGCACAGCTCTTGGAGAATACATAGCGGGTTCGGACTCAGGCTTTATAAAAATGATGAATGACAGAGCTTCAGATCTTGGTTTAACAAACAGTAATTTTGAAAACTGCACAGGTCTTGATGATACGGTTACGAATCATTATTCATGTGCCTATGATATTGCTGTTATTGCAAAAGAGGTTATGAAGCATGAGCTTGTTAAAGATTACACATCTATCTGGCTTGATTATCTTCGTGACGGCGAAACAGAATTAAATAATACAAACAAATTGGTTAATACTTATAATGGAATTACCGGGCTTAAAACAGGCACAACATCCAATGCCGGCTTCTGTCTTTGTGCCACTGCCGAAAGAGACGGTATGAATCTTGTTGCTGTTGTGCTCGGCTGTGAAACCAGTGATGACCGTTTTAACAGTGCTGTTAATCTTCTTGATTTCGGGTTTGCAAATTATGAGCTTGTTAATCCTGATATTGATGTAACAAAAATTACTGAAGTGAGAATTAAAAACGGGAAAGAAAAACGTATTTTACCTGCGTTTAATGAAACTGAAAAAATTCTTGTTGCAAAGGGAAGCGGCGAAATTACATATACATATGAAATAAGTGAGGAACTTGCTGCCCCTGTTAATAAAGGAGATAATCTGGGCACAATAGTTTTATATTCAGGTGATGAAGTTATAAAAACAATATACCTGAAAGCAGACAGAGATATAGAAACAGTGAGCTTTTCATATATTTTCAAAAAAATGTTAAACAACATTTAACAAA
>CAJTMQ010000004.1:52312-58659 GCA_910577215.1 uncultured Eubacterium sp.
CAGTTGATATATATTTCCATTTGATGTAGAATATAGCAGTTGAATTAACGAAAGGAAGTTATATTATGGAAAAATTAAAGCTTGTAAACAAATATGCTGATAAATTTGTTTCGGATCATGATATTGCTGAGATAAGCGGCAGAGCAGTTGAAGCTATGAAAACTCTTCATGCAAGGAACGGAGAGGGCAATGACTTTCTTGGCTGGGTAACTCTTCCTACTGATTACGATAAGGAAGAATTTTCAAGAATTAAAAAGGCTGCTGAATATATTAAAGGTAACTGTGATATTCTTATCGTTATCGGTATCGGCGGTTCATATCTCGGTGCAAGAGCAGTTATAGAAGCGTTGAAGTCAACTAACTATAATGCACTTGCAAAAGATACTCCGCAGATTTATTTTATCGGAAATACAATCAGTCCATCAATGGTAACTGAGCTGGTTTCTCTTTGTGAGGATAAGAACATCTGTATTAACGTTATTTCAAAGAGCGGTACAACAACTGAGCCGGCCATTGCTTTCAGAGTATTCCGTGATTTGATTTATAAGAAATATTCAGAAGAGGAAGCAGCAAAAAGAATTTTCTGCACAACTGATAAAGCAAAGGGAACTCTTAAAGAGCTTGCCGATGATCAGGGCTATGAAACTTTTGTTGTTCCTGATGATGTTGGCGGACGTTATTCCGTATTAACTGCTGTAGGTCTTCTTCCTATTGCAGTGGCAGGAATTGATATTGATGCACTTATGAATGGTGCTAAATTTGCGCAGGATAGCCTTAACAGTGAGGATATTCATGAAAATGACTGCTTAAAATATGCGGCTATCCGTAACTGTCTTTATGAAAAAGGCAAAAGGCTTGAATGCTTTATTTCTTATGAGCCTTGTATGACAATGTTCAATGAATGGCTTAAGCAGCTTTTTGCAGAAAGTGAAGGAAAAGACGGTAAAGGTCTTTATCCTGTTTCCTGTGTATTTTCAACAGATTTGCATTCAGTAGGTCAGTTTATTCAGGAAAGCGGTTCTTCACTTATGTTTGAAACCTGCCTTAAGTTCAATAATCCTCTTGATGATTTTACAATTACTGAGCAGGACGGTAATATTGACGGACTTAATTTCCTTGCAGGCAAAACTATGAGCTTTGTTAATGAAAAGGCAAGACAGGGAACTTTGCTTGCTCATACAGAGGGCGGAGTTGCAAATCTTATTCTTGAGGCAAACGGAATTACCGCCGAAGATTTGGGCTATATGATTTATTTCTTTGAAAAGGCTTGTGCAATTTCCGGTTACATTCTTGGTATAAATCCATTCAATCAGCCGGGTGTTGAAAGCTATAAAAAGAATATGTTTGCATTGCTTGGCAAACCGGGTTATGAAAGTGAAAAAGAAAAACTTGAAAAAGAACTCGGTATATGATAATATATAATTGAAATTAACCTTGGAGGAATCTTAAATGATTAAACTTATTATTGGCAATAAAGGCCATGGTAAAACTAAGAAACTTATTGATCTTGTTAATTCTTGTGTAGAGAATTCTGACGGCAACGTTGTTTGCGTTGAAAAAGAACCAAAGCTCACTTATGATGTATCTTCAAAAGCAAGACTTCTTGAAACGGATACATACAGAATTAACGGTCATAAAGCATTTTATGGCTTCCTTGCAGGAATTTGTGCCGGAAATTATGATGTAACAGATATTCTTGTTGATGCAACATTTAAAATTGTTGGCAGAGAGTACGAAAAGCTTCCTCAGTTCTTTGAAATGCTTTCAGAGCTCTCAGAAGCAACAGATGTTGATTTCATTTTCACAATCAGCTGTGATAAAGAAGATTTACCAGTTGAAATCTTTGATTATTGCGAAGAAGTATAATTAAAGGATAAATCGGCGTGGTTTTCCACGCCTTTTTTATTAATTTTCTATTGACAAAATTTATTCTTATATATATAATACTTAAAGTGCGAGATGAGGTGGCAATATGAGAATAGACCTTACGAACCTGTTTAACGGAAGTAAAGAGGCTGTTTCGGTTGACTACACTTTAAATCTCGGTGATTTGGTATACGGTACTTATAAGCCTGTTCAGAAGGATGTTAAAATTAACGGATCTGTTTATGAAAAAGCGGATGTTGTTTATCTTGATATTAATATTTCTTTTGAATTCAACGGTGTATGTGACCGCTGTGCTGAAGAAATCACAAAAAATTTCAGCTTCAGGCTGAATAAAATTCTTGTTCCGAGCATGGCAGGCGATGCTGATTTTGATGACTATATTGTTGTTGAAAGCGGTGTACTTGATTTAGACGAGCTTGTTGAAGAAGAAGTTCAGTTGTTTTTGCCAAGCAAAATGCTTTGCAGTGATGACTGCAAAGGATTATGTGCTAAGTGCGGTAAGAACTTAAACTTAGGTAAATGTGATTGTAAAAAGGATGTTGATCCAAGAATGGCAGCACTTTTGCAATTGCTTGATGAAGAGTAAATAATTCAGTTTTTTGAATAAAGGAGGCTATAAAAATGGCAGTACCAGCTAGAAGAACATCATCAGCAAGAAGAAATAAAAGACGTTCAAGCGTTTGGAAGTTAAATGCACCAACACTTGTTAAGTGTTCTAACTGTTCAGCATACACAGTACCTCATAAGGTATGTGCAAGCTGCGGTTATTACAACGGCAAGGAAGTTATTGCTAAAGAAGAAGCATAATAAGTGTGTTAGCTTATCCTGACGGGCATTATTGTCCGTCTTTCTTGTTTTAAGGAGGTTTTTATGAGTAAACCCGTAGTTGCTATAGTAGGCAGACCCAATGTAGGCAAATCTACTCTTTTTAACAAGTTAATAGGCACCCGTTTATCTATTGTAGATAATACGCCCGGTGTGACAAGAGATCGAATTTACGGTGATTGTGAATGGCTTAATCATAATTTTCTGCTTGTGGATACAGGCGGTATAGAGCCATATTCCAATGATGTTATTTTAAGGCAGATGAGAACACAGGCTGAAATAGCAATTGAAACGGCAGATGTTATCATTCTTGTAACAGATTTAACCTGCGGTGTAGTTGCATCTGATTATGAGGTTGCATCCATGCTTCAGAAAAGCGGTAAACCGATTATTTTGTGCGTGAATAAGTGTGACAGTATCGGTGAGCCTGCTCCTGAATTTTATGAGTTTTATAATCTCGGCTTAGGTGATCCTGTTGCTGTTTCATCTGTTCACGGTCACGGAACAGGCGATTTGCTTGATGAGGTTATTCAATTTTTCCCTGAATTTGAAGAAACAGAGGAAGATGAAGAAATTATAAACGTTGCAATAATCGGTAAACCGAATGTTGGTAAATCCTCATTGGTTAACAGAATAAGCGGTGAAAACAGAGCAATTGTTTCCGATATTGCAGGCACAACAAGAGATACAACAGATACATATATTGAGAATAATTATGGCAAATTCAATTTTATTGATACTGCAGGAATAAGAAGAAAAAGCCGTGTTAATGATGCCATTGAAAAATTCAGTATTATACGTGCAAGAATGGCTGTTGAAAGAGCGAATGTGTGCGTTATTATGATTGACGCAACTGAGGGTTTTACCGAGCAGGACTCCAAGGTTGCGGGTATTGCTCTTGAACAGGGAAAGGCTTGTATTATAGCTGTAAACAAGTGGGATGCTGTTGAGAAAGACGGCAATACGATGAATGAATTTCGTAAAAAGCTTGCAGTGGATTTTTCATTTATGAGTTATGCTCCTGTTATGTTTATTTCTGCAAAAACAGGGCAGAGAATAGACAGATTGTTTGAAATGATTGCATTTGTGCATTCTCAAAACTCAATGCGTATTTCAACAGGAAAGCTCAATGAAGTGCTTGCTATGGCTACCGCAAGAGTGCAGCCGCCTACAGATAAGGGCAAAAGACTTAAAATTTATTATATGACACAGGCATCAACAAGACCGCCTACATTTGTTTTCTTTGTAAATGATGCCGAGTTGTTTCATTTTTCATATCAGCGTTATCTTGAAAATCAGATAAGAGAAGTTTTCGGATTGGATGGAACTCCCGTTAGATTTATTATCAGAGAAAGGGGAGAAGGCAAAAAATGATAGTAGCTAAATTCATTGCTATTGCAGTAATCTCATATCTTTTGGGAAGCCTTAATTTTTCCATTATTGTTTCAAGAGCTCTTGCTAAAAGAGATATAAGGGAAGCAGGAAGCGGCAATGCTGGTGCAACCAATATGTTACGTACCTATGGCAAAAAGTTTGCTGTTTTTACAATGATAGGCGATATAATCAAGGTTGCGGTTGCTATTTTAATTGCTTTTGTTTTGCTTGATGCTCCGCTGGACTTGGTATTCAAATTTGCGGACACGAAAGAGGCTGCGGTTACAATTATTCAGTATAAGGAATTTGCCGGCTTTTTCTGTGTTTTAGGTCATATTTTTCCGCTTTATTTCAAATTTAAGGGCGGAAAGGGTGTTGCAGCCTGCACAGGAATGGTTATTCTTGTTGACTGGAGAATTGCTTTAATTCTTTTTGTTATATTTGTACTTGTTGTTCTTATATCAAAAATGATAAGCTTGGGTTCAATAACAATTGCAGTTTTTTATCCTCTTCTGATTGCGGTTTTCTATCAGAATTTGATTTTATTTCTGATTGCTGTTATGTTTGCTGCAATAGTAATTGTTGCTCATAGGAAAAATATAAGACGAATCGTTAAAGGTACAGAAAATAAAATATCAGATAAAAAAAGTAAGTGAGGTAATTATTGTGAAAAAGAAAGTTATTGCTTTATGGGTAATTTGCATTGTGTTATTAGTTGGCATAGCTCCTACCAGAATAGCCATGGATAAAGCTTCAGCCCCCGATTATGAGGAAGTTGAAGCAATTGTTGTAAGCTCTGAAACAACACAGGTTGTTAATAAGAAAACAGGTTCAAGAACCAATTTTTACGATGTTAAGGTTTCTTATAACGGAGAGGTTTATGA
The DNA here is from genome assembly GCA_910577215.1 of uncultured Eubacterium sp. Taxonomy (GTDB): domain Bacteria; phylum Bacillota; class Clostridia; order Oscillospirales; family Acutalibacteraceae; genus Eubacterium_R. The sequence continues at coordinate 57,283 of CAJTMQ010000004.1, forward strand.
TTTAATCAATCCGCACGATTCTTATTCATATGTTGAGGGCAGAGCGGTTACGGTTTTGCTTTCAGGCGATAAGCTCTATGCAAATGTTGAAGGTATTACATCTTCAACACCTATGGCAAAGGCATATTTTGTTTGCCTTATCGGTGGCTTTGTAATGTTAATTGTTGCTGCTTCGGCACATTCAAAATACAGCCAGCAGAAAAAGGCAGCTAAGGCCGCAATGGATAATCAGTAATCATATAATATGAAAAAAAGCACAGATGATTAATCTGTGCTTTTTTTGTTGACAGTAAAGAATTATTGTTCTATATTTGAATTGGTGAAATGCTGAAAGGGGAAAAATAATGGATATTGGGTTATATAATCAAATTGAGCAATATATGGAAAACTGTGTTAAGGAAACTGCCCACGATAGAAATCATATTTACCGTGTTTTAAATAACTGCTTAATCATTGCTCAAAAAGAAAGTAATGTGGATTATGAAATTCTGATGACAGCAGTTTTGCTCTATGATATAGGCAGAGATGGTAAAGTTAAAAAGCATAATGAAATTGGTGCAGAATTGGCATATGATTTTTTTAAACTCAATTAATTTTCCAAAGGATAAAATTGAAAGGATAATTTGCAAATAGAAAAACATCTTGATTAGTTCAAAGAAATAAAGATAACATGAAATAAAAACCGCTAATCACTAGCTGAAGTGCCGTAACGAAATTTTTGAAATTAAGTAAAAACAATCGTTACGGCATTTTGCATTTTACAACAATGATTAATTAGGATAATTTTAAATTGGAGGAAAATGCAATGAGTGAAAAATTAAGCAGAAGTTATATTGAGATTAGAAATGTTTTAGTCCATAAGTTTGCCGCTTGTAAGCAAATCAAAGCAGATAATCAAATGCTATGGGTGCAGAAAATAAATAATATTACTCATGAAGCAAATAATGAAATAATTTATAAGTATTAGTAAAATGAGGCAGGTTTTTCTGCCTCATTTGTATATTCTCTATAAGTTGAAAAGTTCGCTAAAAGTGTAAATTTATGCATTTATTCCATATTATTGTGCGTTTGAGCAAAATCCCTTGACAAAGTGTTTTAAATTTTCTTTAATTTAATTAGAATTCTTTATCACAAAAACGAAGTTGTAAGAGATATAGTATTATGAGAGTTTTTTTAATACAATCAAGCTGCTTAAAGCAAGGAGGATTATTTTGATTAAATTAAAACCAAAAGCAAGAGTAAAGATACTTTAATATCCATAGATAAAATAATGGAAGAATGGGAAAGTATAGGAATGTTGATAATATCTCATATTACTGCACGACAGGACATGTTGAACTTACAAAAAATCAAAAAATGATTAAAGAATATAAAAAA
>CAJTMQ010000004.1:58669-58919 GCA_910577215.1 uncultured Eubacterium sp.
TGATTTTGCTCACACTTATTAATAGAGCTTTATTAAAATCCATGATGAAAGAGGTGTTTCCGATGTATTAAAACATTAATGTTATAGTGTAATCTATAACATTTGAATTATTAAACATTTATTCTTAACGATAATAAAAGAGAGGTAAATTTATGAAGAAAGTTAAAAATGTTTTTTGCTCACTAGTAGCATTTATTCTATGTATAGCCAATTTAGGGATACCCGTATCGGCTGTGGCGAATACAGGTGA
>CAJTMQ010000004.1:58929-60444 GCA_910577215.1 uncultured Eubacterium sp.
TGTTTGTTCTGTAACTGAAGAAAATCATATTATATTTAGCAGGCTGTTTTTTGATAATCATGAAGATATTGTAAAGTTAACTGAATATTTTTGTGATGATGTTACAGTAAAAAATAATTTCCAATCAATTGAAACAATGGATATAGATAACATTATTTCGGAATTAGGGTTAAATACAAATATTGAAGAAACCATTTGCATACTTAAAAATGTTTTTGAAATAAACGAATATGTTGAAGAAGAAAAAATTGCTGACGCTACAAAAGGTTTCTTTCCTTTTGATCGTATAGGTGGATTATTTGCTGAAGAACCGACTTTAGATGGTGGTATTCAACCTCTATGGGGTGCAGCAGTCCATAGAGATGATACTACATCTCTTGCTACACCATATTTCGGTGCTACGGTTGCTGAAAAGATAGGAAAATACAACAGAGAAGTTGATATAAAATATTCATCTGGAGTAGGTGCAATCGCAAATCAACAGAACCAATACATACACTTCAATCAATATGCATCAGGCAGTGAGGATAGTAGAGATTACGCAGCATCAGCATGGTTTGTTGCAAGTGAATTGGCGTGGAAAAAAGGGCAAAAAGAAAATGCTTATATGTATCTAGGCTATGCACTTCATCCGTTACAAGATAAAGAGGCTCACGGACAAATAGGAAGAGGAAAAGCTATTCCTTCGCACACTTATATATATGGCAGTAATAGACATCATGCTGATGATACGATTGGGTGGGAATGGACTGATAGCAACAGAAACGAACTTAAAAGTGTTTCCGGAAGCAAAAAAAGATACAATGCAGCAGTAAGTGTCACAAAGACCTGGCTTAGTAAATATAAAGACATTTTGAAATAAGCATTCTATTTACAAGTAAGTGCCAAATATACTATTAGAAGGATAGTGACTATATGAATAATTTAAAACCAATTATTGTATATTGGTTAAGCGTTTTGATATTCTATATTATAAGCTTTTTCGATTTTTTAAGTTGGAAAAACACTTGTATTATTTTGTGGGGCACATTTTTGATTCTTAATATACTTGTGGGCTTTTTCAATGAACTGAAAAAGATTTATGTCGGAATGATTATAGTTGAACTTCAGTTCATTATTTGCGGAGCAATAAATATTTTCGCAGCAAGAGAAGTGCCTTTTACACCTACAGTAATTGAAAACATAGCAGGCTATGGCAACCTTATGTTGACCTGTTTTGATGAACCTAATATTTGGAAAATATTAGTAACAATACTTCTGCCGTTATCAACATTAATAGGTGTTGGATTAAAAAAATTAATTAAACATAATAAAATGGTGAACAAATCCGTAAAAAATAAACAATAGAAAATCTCACTCTCTTGATGTATATTCTACATCAACTGATTATTGATATGTCTCTTCATTTTATAATCTACTGATGAGAAGCCGATTGCAAAAGACGGCAGAAAAGACCGCCGGCACAAACAATCGGCTTAAACACGCAAAATAGACGGCACAGTTGTTAAACTGTGC
>CAJTMQ010000005.1:0-207 GCA_910577215.1 uncultured Eubacterium sp.
ATGTTATTATATATAAGTATAATTGTAACTAAATATATATTATTAAAGGAGAATTAGTTATGTATTCTGATTATTATGATTCTATTGCAAAGGTTGCAGAAACCGATAAGGAAGTTGCGGATGCAATGGCGCTTGAGCTTAAGCGTCAGCGCGAAAATATTGAGCTTATCGCGTCTGAAAACCTTGTTTCACCTCAGGTTATGGCAG